>JALGXV010000414.1 GCA_029821885.1 Candidatus Hebobacteria bacterium | reverse complement strand
CCGACTCATGCAGCATGTCTCAGGGCGGTTCCCCTGGCGAGCTTCACGGTCAAGGGCGACTGAACGGAGAGACAGAAGAGAACACTGGAGGATATATGCCTCCCAGATCGAGACCTAGGAGACAGCTATGCTTACGCGATGCGCAGTGCTGATGGCGGCGGGGGCGCTGGCCTTCAGCATCGGCCTGGCAGGTTGTGCAACAGGCACCTCCCACCACGACGCTGACGTAGCACACGAGCATGCGGAGGGTGATATCCATGCCCACGAGCATGGTGATGCCGCCGCGGGCGCGATGCCTTCAGACGCGGGCGCGCTGTCAGGAGACCTCGTTGCCGGCGTGCGCGAGGTGAAGGTCGAGGCCTTCCGGTATGGATATAGGCCCGACCCCATCGTCGTGAAGAAGGGAGAGAAGGTACGTCTGATCGCGACAAGCACCGATGTAACACACGGCCTGGGAATCGAGGGCCTTGGGATCAACCTTGAGCTAGCACCGGGTGAAGAGAGCACTGCGGAGTTCACCGCCCAGACGGCAGATGAGTTCCACATCCACTGCACAGTCTACTGCGGCTCGGGACATGGCGACATGCACGGGACGCTGAGAGTGATTGACTGACGGCAGCGGCAAGCCACCGAGGTGGGCCAGAGCCCGCGTCCAGGGCTCTCGACTCGCGCCTTACCTGCCGCTGCGAACCCAAGCAGACAGCACAGCCGCGAGGAAAGCGGCGAGGGAGATCGCTGTTACCGAGATCCTGAGCAAGATAGTCCTCTGGTCCATGGGTCCCCTCTACAGTGAGAATCGCTCGGAGTGGAGGCTGTCTGCTGGTACCCCCAGACTGCGCAGGGCGCGACTGACTTGGTCCATCATCGGTGGCGGGCCGCAGACGTAGAAGGCCTTCCGGGATACCTCCTCCCCGCAGTGCCGGAGAATGCACTCCTGGTCGACGTATCCCCGCTCCCCGTCCCAGCCCAGATCGGCATCCGAGAGGACGTGAACGACCTTCAGCCGCGAAGCAGGGGGTCGGGCCATGGCCTCCAGCTCCTCGCGGAAGACGATATCCTCCTCGGCACGATTGCCATAGAGGAGTAGGACGCGAAGGTCAGCATCGGTCTCTCGCATGTGCCTCAGCATGCTCATGAGCGGCGTAATCCCGATGCCGCCTGCGATGAACACGAGGTCGGTCTCTGCTGGATGCAGGAGGTGACTGAACCGACCGAAGGGCCCCTGGACCCGGACCCGGTCACCAGGCTTGGTGTTGCCGACGGTGCTGGTGAAGTCGCCGCTGGCTTTGATTGTGGAGCGCAGGACGTTGTGCTCTGACGGGCTGGACGATATCGTGAACGGGTGCTCCTCCCCATCGTACCGGTCTCCTCGGTAGAGGCTGACGAAGTGAAACTGCCCCGGTAGGAACGGGAACCTGTGACTCCCTTCGGGCGGCTCCAGCATCAAGGTCCAGGTGTTGTGCGTCTCGCGGTGCACAGCCGACACACGGTAGGCTCGTCGCCTGCCCTGCCACGGAGCATAGACCTTGTGATAGGCATAGGTGGTCACAGCGGCCGCGAAGAGGCCGAGCCAGAGCGCCTGCACTGGCCGATGGCGCAGATCACTTCCCGCGACCCAGCTGTGGATCAGCACTAACGCAAGGACCACCACGGCCTGGTTGTGCAGCCCCCGCCATGTCTCGAAGCTCAGGCGAACAGTGCGGCGAACCAGCGCGGCAAGTACCTGGATCACGAGGAGCAAGAGGGCGATCTTGCCCAGCCAGATGTACCACGGCATTCGCACTGACGTCAGCAGTGACCACCCCCCGCCGCCGAGGGCGAGCACCACCGGATGGAGCACAATCAGCACGACCGCGAAGATGGCCATGCCGCGATGGAACCGCAGCACTGCGTCGAGTCCGAAGTGCCGCGTGATTCCGCGCAGCCGCGCCGCGAGCACGAACTGCAGTACCAGGACCACCGCGCCCACCAACGCGAAGCTCTTGCCCAGCTCCCACAGGAAGCTCTGCTGTGTCCTCGGATGGACCAGGCCTGCCACAACCAGCGGGCGCTCCTATCGGTGTCGGACAGGTCAGTCACCTGCCTCTGCTGGCGGCTGGCCGACTGCCAGCTTCCCGCCAGCTGCGAACTCCACCTCCGCCCAGGCGCGTTGCACCTCGCAGAGTGCCTCCAGGTGCTGCCGTCGTGCGTCGGATAGGTCTCGCTGGGCCTCGAGCAGGTAGAGCATGTTGAGCTGCATCTCGCGCCAGTACTTCTCGGCGTACTCGAAGGCGCGCTGCCGCGCCGGCACGAGTCTCTCTCGCATGGCAGACTCCCGGCGGTGGGCCAAAGCCAGCTTCTCCCAGGCCATCGCAACTTGTTCCCGAACCATGGATTCTGCCCTCTCTACCTGTCGCTCTGCGCGTTCGAGCTCAGCTCCTGCGCGCCTCTGCTGGACCCGGTTGGATTCGAAGACAGGGAGATCGACCTCCAAGACAACGCCCCAGAGGTCCTCGCCATCGGGCTCGTGCGCATAGGCCGGCCCTAGCGAAACGTGCTCCCACCTGCTGCGGCGTTCCAGTAACAGAGCGCGGTCGGCCGCCAGTACTCCGGCGCGGGCTGCCTGGAGATCTGGACGCTCCTGCAATGCGCGGCGAGTGACCTCTTCGAGGTCGGGAAGCGCCGGGGGTGCTTCGGCCACGGACCCATACAGATTGACCTCGTGCTCGACCGTCAACCCGAGGAGACGACGCAATCGTGCCAGCGCAAGCTCCCGCTCTGCCCGTATCTCCGCGAGGCGTACGTCGCTCTCCGCGACCTCGGCATCGGCCATGCTGAGTTCAAGCTCAGAGCTGTACCCGTGCTCGTAGCGCGCGTGGACCTGGTCGCGCCACTTCTCAACCGTAGTGGCGGTTTCGGCCATCTGCGCGACCAGTGACTCCAGCACGAGACAACGGTCATGTGCCTGCCGCGCATCGGCGGCGGTATTCAGGACATCGCTGACGACCTGCGCGGCTACTTGCTGCAGGCGCGCCTGCCCCAGCTCCCGTCGGAGGGGAAGCAGCCACAGGTCCGACAGGGCGAAGAACATCTCCGCCTCCAGATCAGACCCACTCTCGCCGCCCGGGAAGCGCACAACGAAGTCTAGCGTTGGGTTCGTATAGAGACCGGCCTGCTCGAGGTCTGCCGCGGCGATGCCCAGATCAGCGAAGGCGGCCTGCAAGCGGCTGTTGTTCCGCAGCGCGAGCTCGACGGCCTCGTCCCGTGTCAGCCCGTCTGCCAAGAGGTCGCCGATGATGGCCTGCTGGGCCGCTGGGTCCGCTGCACGGGCGGGCGTGGTTCCTACGCGTGCCTCAGACTCGCTCACGATCTCTTCCCAGGCGTTGTCCGCCAGGGCGGTGCCGGCCAGGGCCGCTGTCGAGACGACCAGCGCCAGTGCAAGATGGGACCAGACCTTCATGACCGCTCCTCCTTCTGCCTGGGATGGCGCCACGGCGCGTTCGAGTCTCTCGGGATCACGTTGACGAGCGTGAACATCCCCCCATGCCCCATGATCCCCATTGGGACATCCGCGTGTGCATTGATGATGTGGTGGAGCTTGTGGCAGTGGAGTCGCCAGAG
>JALGXV010000010.1 GCA_029821885.1 Candidatus Hebobacteria bacterium | reverse complement strand
GTGCCGTCCTCAGCCAAGTGCACCACTTGGTTGTGGCCGTTGTCGGTCACCCAGCAAGAGCCATCGGCTGGGTTGACGGAGACGCCATGGGGCGCGGCGAAGCCCCCCACTCGCAGCAACTCGGTACCGTCCTCAGCCAAGTGCACGACCTGGTTGTGGCCGCGGTCAGCGACCCAGCACGAGCCATCGGCCGGATTGGCCGACACACACCAGGGGGAACTGAAGCCCCCCACCCGCAGTGACTCCCAGACTTTCTCTGCGGTTGCGGGGCCCGCCACGCAGAGCAGGGCACACAGCGCTGCGGAACCGAACCCCAAGATCATGACATACCGCCTCATCTCACTACCTCCTCGCCCTCAGGGTGCATGCGGGGTCCTGTCGCCTGACCCCACGGTGAGGCAAGACCGGAGGAGGAGGCTGGGATGAGGCTGCGACTCACAGGGCGGAACTCAGGAACCGGCCCTCGCCGTGCTGAGCTTTCGCTGGGCGATCAACTGACTCCTCCCCTCCTTGCACACGAAGCTCCCTGGGCAAGGCGGCCGCGCAGGCCCTCACCTGGGAGTGGGGCGTTGCGGCCGCATCTGGTGCCGGGGAGCTGCTTCGGCCGTCCGCTCTGCCGCCTGCCTGAGCCTATCTGGACCAGCGAGGAGGTGTCCCAAGCCCACTTACTATTAGGCAACGGGTCTCAAAGCCGCCCGACGGCGATCTGGTGTCCCTGGCGGAGACAAAGCGCGCGCTGCCGCTGTAGGCGCGGGCAGGAGCGGGGACTCGCGCTCCGAATCCAAGACCTGCATGGGGACCGGTCGTTCCCCCCTGGGACTTCTGCGGATGACCCCGGCTGAGTATCAGCCAGGCACCACAGGTGTGAGACAGGGCGATGGATGGGAAGACTGAGGACGTGGACGGCCTTCGGCGCGAGGTGTCGGAGCTGGAACGGCAGATGGAGGCCGTTCGGCGCATAGCGGTCAGCCTCAGCACCGCCACTGAACTCGAGGCACTCGTTCGAGAGGCGCTCAACACGAGCCTGGAGTTGGCTGAGGCCGAGGCGGGATCCATTCTGCTGCACCATCCCGAGAAGCAGAAGCTCGTCTTCGCATATGTAGTGGGAGAGAAGGCTGACGAGCTGATGGGCACCGAGCTCGATCTGGACCAGGGACTTGCCGGGAAGGTCTTCCAATCCGGGCGGACCTTCGTCTCCGAGGACGTTGGGACAGAGCGGGCCCACCTGCGAGAGGTGGCAGAGAAGATCGACTACGTCACCCGGAACATGGTGACGGTTCCGCTCATGTCGGCGGAGACCGAGCCCCTGGGCGTGATGCAGGTGCTCAACAAGCGAGGAGGGGGGCAGTTCGACGAGCATGACATCAACCTGATAGAGATCATCGCGGCCCAGATCGCGGTGGCCATCACGACGGTCCGTCTTCACGAGGAGGCCCGCCTGGCGACGGTCGTGCGTTTCATCGGGAACATCAGCCACGATGTGAAGAATATGATCACCCCGCCAATGACGGGAGCCCAGACGCTGGAGATCATCGCCAATGACTGCTTCCGGAAGTTCGACGAATGCTTGAGCCGAGCCGAGCCGGGCGAAGATCGGGCCGGGGAGGTCGCCGATACGATGGGCAAACTGCGCGAGCTCTACCCCGATATCGTTGAGATGGTCCTCGAGGGGTGTGATGTGGTGCAGCAGCGCATGGCTCAGATCTCGGCTGCCGTAAAGGGAATCGTGTCCGAGCCCCAGTTCGAGCCGGCCGCCATTTGTTCGATCGCGCAGCGCGTGGAGAACATGCTGAAGCACCAGGCGGAGCGTAGGGGGGTCACGCTTACCGTAGAGGCCGCTGGCGGGCTTCCTCCAGCCATCGTGGATGGAAGGCAGATCTACAATGCGGTATACAACCTCATGCTGAACGCCATCGACGCCTGCGAGGAGGGAGACGCCGTGACTTTCCGGTGCCACGGCGTCCCCGATGGCGAGTTCCCCGGCGGGAACTGCGTCATCATGGAATGTATGGATACGGGTCCGGGAATTCCCGGCCCGATCATGGCGAAGCTGTTTACCGACGAGGTAGTGACCACGAAGCCGATGGGAACGGGCCTTGGAACGCGGATCGTGAAGGATGTCGTAGACGTCCACGGCGGCACGGTCGAAGTAGAGAGCGAAGTGGGTGTGGGCACCACGATCCGCTGTCGCATACCGCTGGAGCGCGGCGCCGGCAACGCCAACACCACGTCTTGATCCCCGAACAAAGGCAGAAGGAGCTACAGAACGTTCCAATGAGAGAAGTCGTCGTACCCACATTCGTCTACATGTCACAACCCCTACCGAAAGCGCTGGCGCAGTTGGTCGCGGACGGCGTGCGACTGATCGAACTGCACGGCGACGCGCCCGATACCCACATCGACGTGACCGACGAGGCGGCGGTGGACGCTCTGGCCGGGCTCATCCGCGAGCTGCCGCTGGCACTGCACTCGGTCCATTGCGCGTTCTCCCAGCCGAGCGAAGAGGCCTGGGATATCTCGCAGCCGGACGAGAGAAGACGCGCAGCCGCGCTGCACAACCGCGTGAAGGTCATCCGGGCGTCGGCTCGGCTGGGCGCGCGTCACGTTGTCGTTCATCCCGGCGTAGGGCACCGGGGCGAGGAACGGCTGGCCCACAGCCGCGCGAGCCTGGCGGAGCTGGCCGAGGCCGCGCGGGAGGCCGGGGTGAGAATCGCGGTGGAGAATCTGGAGCCCGACCATCTCGGTGGATGCGTGGCGGAGATGAAGCGCGTGCTCGAAGGCTTCGATCCGACGGTCGTCGGCTTCTGCTTGGACACGGGCCACGCCATTCTCGGTGAAGACTCCCCCGCCGATTACATCCGGGCCTTCGGCGACCGCATGTTCGGCATCCATTGGCACGGCAACGACCAGTCGGACGACGCGCACCTCTTTCCGGACGTTGCCCACTCGGAGTGGGAGGAGTTCCTCGCCGCCCTCGACGAGGTCGGCTACGACCTGCCTGTGACACTGGAAGCGGCGCCGCCACCCGGGACACCCCTGGAGCAGGCGCTCGGATCGGTCCGCGCAGCGCTGCAGCAGGAACGGGCACCTCGTCTCGCGTGAGCCGCCCCTTCACGCTGCCGGGAGAAGGACCTTCTCCTCGCTTGCCGTATAGGCCATCCCTAGTGGCGCAATCGGCGCGGGCACACCGGCCCGTCGGTGTGCGGCGGCTGTGGCGCCTGAACAGAGTCGCCGGTTGCGGACCGGAGTAGGGGGCAGATGGAGGGCCCCTCCGCCTCGAGCGGGCTCACCCGTCGCGGTTCCGCCCAGTTGCTCCGTTCGCCTTATCTCTGAGAGACTAGGGAGGCATCGAATGGCGAAGATTCTTGTGGTGGATGACGAACCGAGAGTCGCCCAGGCGCTTCAGCTCGCCTTGGAGGCCAACGGGCACGAGGTCGTGACGGCTGGCTCGAAGGAAGAGGCCGAGGCGGCGGCAGTTGACAGCAAGCCCGATCTGATGATCGTGGACGTCATGATGCCCGAGGGCACGGAGGGATTCCATCTGGTCTGGAAGGTGCGGCAGATGGAGGATGAGTCGCTCAAGAACGTCCCCATAATCATGGCCACCGGCATCCACCAGACGACCAACCTGCGCTTCTACCCCGACCAGAGCGACGGGACCTACAAGCCCGGAGAGTACCTGCCGGTGCAGGGCTGGCTCGACAAGCCGGTCCAGGTTGAAGACCTGCTCAAGACCATCAACCAAGTTCTGGGGAGCTAGGAGCGGCCAACACCCTCCCGCGACCTCTCGTCTCGCCTGGGCCCTCTCCTTATTATGTGGCCCCAATCCGGAGCTGATGGAGCCCAGGCCCCATCAGCTCGCACCCCTGGAAGCGGCCTCCGTCGATCAGGACGCCAGCCCGGACGAGAGGCCACTGCCGCCGCTAGCGCTGAGCCGCAGTTCTGTCTGACGGCGGCGGTCGCAGCGAGCCGCCGCGTGTTCCCGGCCGACGCAGTGGGCCGACGGGTGGGCGAGGCGATCGGCGAAGCCGGTCGGGCCGGATGAGCGTCAGCCCCACGCCCGGCGCCGGGCCCAGCAGCGCTGTCAACGTCAGCCAGCGATGCTGGAGGTAGTCCAAGGAGGCTCCCGCCGGTCCCATGTGGCGGTCCGTGCCGCTGAGCAGGTAAAGGTGAGTATCCCCGTCCTGCGCCCACGACAGCAGCGCCAGCAGCACTTCACCCTCCTGATCGCTCTCCGTCAACTGCCCAAAGCCGGAGAAATCGCTGTTGAGGGAGAACGTGCCGGTGATCCCCCCGCCCAAGTCGGCCAAGAGAGCGGCCCACCGGTCAGGGTGCCTCGGCGTCGGGGTCAACATGAACTGCACATTGGCGCCGGGGCCTGTGTACGTGCCGACGGCGACCTGGGAGAAGTCCGGCAGCAGGAACTTGGGGAGCGCCAAGGGCACGCTCAGGGTGAAGACCGAGCCATCGCTCTGCGTAGAGAGCACGTCGGTCAGTCCGTCAGCCGTCAGGACGTCGAAATCCTGGGTGATGCCGTCGGGCAAGACGGAGGAGCCCAGCAACTGCGTGATGTCGTCGGCGATCTCGAAGACGGTGCCCCGGTCGTCAACAATGCTCGTGTACTCGACGGAGAGCCCATCGCTGGAGGTGACGGTCCAGTCGATGGTGGTCACAGAAATGCCATCGAAGTCAGGCACCGACTGCAGGACGGTCTGGGTGGTCCCGTCCGGCAGGATGATGTCGAGCTGGGCCGAGCCGTCTGGCCAAGCCGTGAGCGTCGCCGCAGTGCCATCGGCGGTTCTGAAGCTCTGGCTGACAGACCCATCCGGGTTGAGGACGGGCTCGCCGAAGGACGGGGTCTCCGTCCCGGTTTGAGTCGAGACGAGGCCCCACAGAATCTGACTCCACTGCTGGACATGCATGGCCGCGGCCACCTGACCGGGGACCGTCGACACAAACTCCTGAGCGTGGCCCGCAGGAAGGCTCGCGAAGACCAGAGCGAGCAACACAACGGCCGATAACCAGAGGCGTCCTGATGCCGGGTTCATCATCGTCTCCTTCCGCACTGCTCAGTAACGATACTCCAGACCGACAAGGAAAGTCCGGCCGGGCTGTGGGAATCCGGCGAAGGACTCGTAGTCCTTCCCGGTGAGATTCATCACGTAGAGGAAGTAGTTCTGGCGCAGATTGCGCTGGTACTGGACCTGAAGATTGAGCAGCGAATAGCCGTCGACGCTCTGCGTGTTCTCCGGGTCGGCGTACCGCTCGCCTACGAAGACGGGTTCGAGCCCGATGCGCCACGCCGCGTCGATGTAGTCGAATCTTCCGCCGGCCTGCCACTCGGGAGTGTAGGGCCACTCCGTGCCGCTCACCTGCAGACCGGGGAAGCGGCCGGAGCTGGACTGCCACCGCACCCACAGCCGACCCGAGATGGTGTCAGAGATCCACTGCTCGTAGGCCGCGTCGGCGACCCACCGATCGCCCTCGTCCGCCAACACGCGGGCCGGAAGTCCGGTCCACGCCGGGTCCTCCACGTCGATCAGCAGGTCCGATACCTCCTGATAGGCGACGGCGGTGGTCAGCGTGCTCGACCGATCCCCCTGCCGCTGATAGCGTAGCTCATAGGTGCGCCCGATGCCCTCCGATCCGAAGTTGAGGTAGCTCAGCCCCTTCGGATCCGCCAGCGCCTCGACCGGGGCGAGCTCCGAGACGTCGCTCCGGAAGATCGGGTTCACCACGAACGACCACCAGGTGGAGCGATCGGGCCGGTAGAGTGCCACCACCTTCGGAGAGGCGACGCCGGAGGCGTCTTCCTCCCACCCCCAGTACCCTCCGAGCGTCAGGTGGAGGCGGTCAGTCACGTCGCTGGCCGCCTCAAGCCACACCGTGTCGGTTGTGTGGTCGGACTGCACGGCAAAGGAGGTGGGAACGATTTCGCCCGTGCTGGGGTCGAAGACCGAGGCGACCCCGTGGGACTTGGTGTCGTCCGCCAAACGGGCGTAGCCCGCGCTCAGGGAGGAGTCTCCACCGATGACTGCGTCCAGGCGAAGCTCCGGCAGGTGCCGCGAACTCTCGTTGGTGAGATCGAGGAATGGGTTGCTGTCTGGCGGGATCAGAGAATCGGGATTGGCGAAGCGCAGGTCGCTCTGGGTGAACGAGTACTTGAAAGTGCCTCTCACTGTGGGAGACAGCCGTTCGCGATAGGCTATCAATGCCTCGTACCCGGAGAAGTCCCGCCGGTCGTCCGGATCCCCGAGGGAGCCATCGGTCTCGGGCCCAGGCAGGCCGGTCTCGCGGTCGAAGAAGGTGCCGAAGAAGACGAGCTGCCGACTGGGCTGGGACTGATGCCCGGCGATGCCCTCGAAGAATATCTCCCTCGCGTCTTGGTTCACCTCCCGCCAACCTTCATGGTCGTCCAGTAGCCAGCTCCCGAAGTAGCTGAGATCACCGTCGCTCGCCTGGCCGCTGTGGCGTCCGTCGTCATGGAACCAGTCATAGGTTCCCAGAGCGAGGGTGTTCTCGGTCCGGGCGTAGAGCCTCGTCTCCAGCATGGCGGAGGGATCGGCAATCACGGATCCCACGATCTCCCGTACCGCGTCCCGAGATCTGTCCTGATCGAGGTAGAGCTGGGCCAGTTGATAGTGGGCCTGCGGGTAGAGCTCGTCCAGCGCCACGGCCTGCCGCAGCTCGGCGAAGGCGCGGTCGGTGCGGCCCTGGCTCATGTAAATCCGCGCCAGCACCGTATGCACGAAGGGGGAACGCTCCCCCAGCGCAGCCGCTCGCTCGCCGGCCTCCAGCGCCTCCCGGAAGCGGTTCTCTTCCAGGTGAACGACGGCGAGGTTGGCATAGGGCAGTCCCCAACCGGGCTGCAGCTCGATGGCGCGCTGGAGGTTGTCGATCGCTTCCTCCATGCGACCCAACGAGGCGTACACGCCTCCCAGGTTGTTGTAAGCTGAGGCCGAGTCGGTGTCCAGGGAGAGGGCGAGCTTCTGCTGCTCCATCGCCTCCCGGAAGCGGCCGCGCTTGAAGAGAACGAGACCCCAACCGGTGCGGGCCTCAGACAGGCTCGGATCCATGGCCAGCGCCTGCTCGAACTGACGGCCGGCACGCTTGGAGTCCTTGTTCAGCAGGAAGAGCAGGCCCAGCGTGCTGCGGGCCGGCGCGCTCTGAGGGTTGAGCCCGACGGCCACCTGAGCTTCCTGAAGCGCGACCTCGATCTCGCCCTCCGCGGCCAGCAGCTTCGCCTGTGCCAGATGGGCGCTGGCCGAGGCCGGATTGAGCTCGAGCGCCTGGTCGATCTCCCCCCTGGCCTCGGGGAACCGCCCCGCGAACATGAGGGCGCTGCCAAGGGCCTCGTGGGCCAGCGATGACTGTGGCGCCGCGCTGACAGCTTTGCCGGCGTCGGCGACGGCCGCGTCGGTCTGGCCCTGGGCGAGATGGACGTAGGAGAGATAGGTGTTGGCGAGAGAGGAGCCGGGGTCGAGACTGACGGCCTCCGAGGCGGAGGTGGCGGCCTTCTCCAGTTCCCCGCCGCGGAGGTAGGCGGCCGCGAGGTAGGCCTGCGGACGCGGATCGTCCGGCGCCAGCTCGGCGGCTCGGCGGAGGTGCATCACGGCCGGGTCGGCATCACGCTGTCCCAGCGCGAGCAGGCCCAGGCCGGTGTGCCACCGCGCCTCCTCCGGCTCCGCTTTCAACGCCAGCACAAACTGCTCGCCGGCCTCGGCCGGGCGGCCGGCCTGCAGGAGGGCGTATCCGAGCACGCCGTGGGGAGACCCCTCATCGGGGCCGAGTGCCACCGCCCGCTCGGCCTCGGCGACGGCTTCCTCGGTGCGGTACAGGTCGAGCAGCACCTCCGCCAGGGCGGCATGGGCCGCGGCCTTCTCCGGACGCGCCGCCACCGCCTGCTGTCGCCGGAGGAGCTCTTGCTCGAGCCGCTGGGGATCAGTGCTCACCAGAGGGTATTCCAGCGTGACCACGAGGGTCTGCAGGTTGGCCTCCCACGCAGTCAGACTCGATGGGTCGACGACAATCGGGCGCGTGGGGGCCTCCCCCACCCGAGCTGTGCTCTGCTGCGAGCCGAGCACGGTGACGCTGCCCATCTCATTGTAGAACTCGACTTTGCCCTCGGCCACCGTCAACACCGTCGTGCCGTCTTCGCCGACATCGACCTGGAAGGTGGTCCCCTCCGCAGCCGCGATGGCGCCCGGCGCACGCACCTCCAGGCGCCCACGGCCCGTAACGGAGGCCCATATCCGCCCCAGAACGACCCGCCAGCCGCGCGGTCGCTTCGGCTCTCGGAGGACGATTTCGGTGTTGGCGCCCAAGGCGATCCGGGTGCCGTCTTCGGCCACGATATGTACGGAGCTTCTGGGGCCGGTGCGCACGTGGTCTCCCGGCGAAGCTTCGCGGGCGCCCCGGCCGATGGCTGCCCAGGCCCCCTTGCCGCCGGTCTGAATCTCGACCCGGCCGCGGGCCGATTGCAGAGTGAAGGTGGTTTCCCGCGCCTGCGCCGTGCTGCTCAGGAAGAAGAGAGACACGAATCCCAAGCATATCAATAGCATGAGCCAACGATTTGAATCCGGCGGCAATAGCAGTCGGGCCCTCATTCAGTGTTCTCCTTCCCAACGGGATCAGCGCTCTTCCCAAGCTCCTGCTTCAAGCCCTCAGCACGAACCAGGCCGTAGACTTTAAGCGGCGTCTCGCGACCCCTGACCGTCACCTCATCGAAACACACCGTCTCTACATTCTCCCCGAGCCGCTCGCGAACATTCTCGCTGAAGACGAGCGGGCAGTCCAGGGTCTTCGTGAGGGTTTCCAGCCGCTGGGCGACGTTGACCGCGTCGCCGATGACCGTAGGCTCCAGATGCTGCCTGCCAACCAGCCCCATAGCGACCGACCCGGCATCGATCCCGATCCCGATGGCGAGGCTCACACCCGCGGTCTCCCAGACTCGCCCCATGATGGGCAGATCGTCGAGCATCTCTTGGGCGGACTGCAGAGCACAGGTGGCGTGATTGACATCGTCGAGGTCCTTCCAGAAGACGGCGAGGACGGCGTCGCCGGGAGTCTTCACGATGGTCCCGCCATGCCGTGCGATGATGTCTTCGACGGTAGTCTGGTAGGCATTCAGCATCGTCAGCGTATCCGCAGCGGACAGCTTCTCGGCGATGCCCGTATAGTTGCGAATATCGGAGAAGAGTATGGAGGCATCCATGGTGCGGACCTCTCTCGGGCCCGACACCTCCGGCTTCTGGATGAAGGACGGCACGAACCGCCCCAAGAGAGCAGTCACCTTGTCGCTCTCGGCAACTGTCGTCGCCCCCCAGGTCAGGCCGATGCCCAGCTCGCAGTAGAACAGGTACATCCAGATCCCCCATCCCGTCAGGAGCTGGCGGGCGATGAGCAAGGCCACCGCCATGAGGAGGGCCACGACGCCCACGGCGCGCACGCCCCGAAAGCGATGAACAGCGAACGACGTGGTGAGACTGAAGGCCACCAGCAGCCCGATCATGGCCCAGGGAGAGATGGGGTGTATGAAGTGCCCGGACATCAGCGTGTGGAGGGCGTTCGCCTGGACCTCCAGGCCAGGCATGGGGCCTACCGCGGTCCAGTGAGCGTCCCAGTCCGCCTGACCGATGATCACGGCTTTGCCCTCGAACATCTCGCGGCCCCGTGCGTCATCGTCCATGGTCAGCAAGTCGCTCAAGTGGTGCGGCCGGATCGTTCCCTCGGGCCCGGCCCAGTTGAGCAACATCGTGTTCCAGGTCACGAGCCCGGGGATCTCCTCCACGTTCTCGCCCTGTATGACTTCGAAGGCCTCCCCGCCGCTCTCGCTCGAGGCGTCGGGCTCGCCCGCGCCGCCGCTCAGCAAGTAGATCTTCTCGCCGGACAGCACGGGGATTCTGCTTCCTCCCGTCACGAGCCACCGGCCCTGGCTCGGCCTTACCCCCTGCGGTCCCGCACCCCGGAAGCGCTGGAAGGCCACCAGACAGAGGGCGAGGTACTTCCGTCCGGTGTCCCGGTCTCGCACCAGCAGCGGTATGGAACGGACGGTCTCGTTGGGTTGAAGGGCGACCGGGGAGCCCACCGCCCGCACCGCCTTATCGATGGGGTCCACCGGGTCCTCCAGGCCCACCGCCCCCGGCTTGGTCTTGGTGACGGCCGCGACCACGACGTTGCCCGCCTGCTCAAAGGCTTCGGCCAGCTGGTGGTCTTCGTGCTTGCACGGCCGTTTGAACATGAGGTCGAACACGATCACCCTGGCGCCCCATTCGCTCAGAAGCCGCACCGCCTCCGCGTAGGCAAGCCTGGGTATCTTGCAGCCCTCAGTGGCCGAATCCTGCGGGTGCCGGAGGTGCTCGTACGGAGTCGGATCATCGCCGACATCGATGATCTCGATGCGCGGATCGGGCTCGCCCTCCGGCCTCAGGGCGTACAACACGTCGAGTGCACGCACTTCGATGAAGCTCAGTGTCGGCGCGAGACCTGCCACCACGCCCACGACCAGCAGGGCCAGCGCCACTCGCCCTGCGATCGTGCGCCAGAGGCGCCCGCTGATGATCCGCTCACGAAGTGAGCCCAGTCCCATCTCATGCACCGGCCTGCACGCGCGGCAGAGGCCGCCGATTGGCCGACGCCTCTCGGCAGCACTCTTGCCCGGTCCTATCTGTCGTCAAAGGCGCAGTCTGCGACAGCCTCGCGCGGTCGAGCCGTGCGCGCCTAGTAACTGCCCTGGTCGTGGTCCACGCGGATGACAAGCTCGCACGGGTCGGAGAGATTGCCTCCCGTATCGATGGCCCTGAGCGTGATGGTGTAGACGCGCACCTCTTCGGGGTGGCTACCCGAGCGCTCGGCGCGCAGGGACACCGACTGCAGATCCGTGGGGTCGAAGAGCCAGTCAGGCGCGTAGTCGCCGTCACCGGTGCCGAGTATCGGCTGGTTGCTGGTGATGCTCTCTATGTACGCGACCGCGAAGGTGTTGTCCTCCACCGTCACGTCCAGCGCAATGTCCACGAATTCGTGGTCGGGCGGCCACAGGCAGTCCGGAGTGGCTGTGGCGGTGATCTCCGGCGGCTCTGTGTCGATCAGGCCCGGCTCTACGACGTATTGCTCCAGCCACTCGAGCACGAGGTTGCCATCCCCGTCAAAGATCGACCCGCCCATGATGAAGCCCGAGCCGAAGTCGAGGTCACAGACGAAGAACGCGGTGTGCTCGCCCGGGTAGAGCTCGTCGACCGGCCACTCCACACAGTCAGCCGGGTCGAGGCCGGGGTCGGCCGGCATGTCGGCGCAGGGCAGCGGCTGCAGAGACTGCAGCGCCTGGCCCTCTGGCAGCGCGAGGAGGTCCTCGAGTATCTGCGACGCGGGCGTTATCTCCCCGTCTCCGTGTACGACCCATCGCTCGTAGAGCTCAGTGGCCAGATTGCCCTTCGCGCTCAGGTTGGAGACCTCGCCGATGAGGTTCTCGACCTGATGGGCGGACTTATCCCAGTAGAAGAGCGCCCTGTCCAGATCGCCGGCGAGGTACTCGTTCAGGCCCGTGTGCTTGTAGTCGATCGCTCTTGCGGCCTTCTTGTCGATGCTGGTGCCGGAGGGAGACGGCAGCACCCCCAAGGAGTCGTAATAGGCGATCTCGGCCCGCAGCACGTCCAGGGCCTCGTCGATCGCCTCGACGCGCAGCTCGACGAGCCCGACGTCGAGGAGGGGGTCGAGTTCCGCCAGGCTGTATTCATACGCGGTGAGGGCGAACTCAACGTCCGCCAGCGTGATCACTGCTTCGGTGTCATTGGTGATGACGATGGTCACGCAGCCCTCGTACGGCCAGTCGTAGAAGAGCATGCCCCCGCCCTCGGTGCCGCCGATCTGGGTCGGAACGACGGACTGCCCATCGCCCCAGCTCAGATCGCGCAGACGGCAGCTCGCATCGGCCGTCTTCCAGCCGATCTTCTGCGCGCTTCCCGGCGCCACCGACGGCCCGTCGAAGGTGACCGTGCTGCAGTAGACGCCGCTGACGATCGTCCACCCCGTCGCCGCTGGAAGCCATGTGTCTGGCTTGGCCCACTCTCCGGTGATGGACTCCAGTCCGTTCGTGGTCGCCTGGAGGGACGACTGGCTCACGCCGGTGTTGTTCGGGCATTTGTAGATCTTGGTCATGCCCGCCAGCCCCGGGACTGCCAGGCCCATCACGAGCACGGCGACAAGTCCGGCGAGCAACGCGCTTCTCATCCGCCACGTGTTCACCTCTCTACCTCCTGGTCCGATATATCACAATGCGTATGACGGGATGCCCCAAAAGGTCAGTATGAGGCCTGGTGCGATTGTGTCTCGGTGCGAGCGGGCACCCGCATGCCGCTCGGCCGCAATGGGAGGGAAGCCGGAACTACGCCTGCAAGCCTCTGGTCGGAGGCCCCTGGCCGGTACCTTGCGCGTGCAGACGCGAGGTAACGTCGCCACGACAAGCACAACCGACAGATTCCGCTCAGCGCCCCCCGGGGCCAGCAGGCCGCCTGTCGCCGCGATCGGCCCGCCGTCCCACCGCCTCCCTTCCCGCGGCCCATGGCATCCGGTTCTCCGCCCTTCCTGAGTGTTCCTCTCGGAATGCGGCAAGAAACTGGTGCTGGTGTCCGTGTTGACACACACCCTCCAGGACGGAGTGGGGATGGCCCTGGGGAATCCTCGTCCGCGAGAGCACGCGCCTGCGGCCACGCCTGGCGCACATCGCCGGCCGACCGGGCGCTCGGACCCACAGACCGCGTCCTCGCAGCGGTCGGCATGTGCGGAACAGCCACGAGAGTATGCCTCGGACGCACAAGCGGCGCGCCATCGGGCAGGAGAGGCCCCCGGGAGACCCGAATAGCTGGCGCGAAGAGCTACTGGGAGCGATCTCGCTGTGAACGTGCTGGCCGTGGGCGCGCATCCGCTCGACATCGTGTTCCTCTGCGGGGGGACGCTTGCGCGCTATGCGCAGGAGGGGCACACCGTCGCCATCGCCTACCTGGCGCTCCCCATGCCGGAATCGCCGGGCCTCAGCCTCGAGCAGCTCACGGCGACACGAGAGGAGGAGACGGCGCGGGCCTTCTCGCTCATCGGCGCCGGCATCCACTTCCTGCGATTCGGGGCCCTCGACTTCTGCGTCACGCCGGAGAACAAAGTGCGTGTCACCGAGCTCATCCGCAAGGTCAAGCCCAACGTGATCCTGACGCATGATCCCGAGGACTACCACCCGGATCATCAAGTCACCGCGGTGCTTGCGCACGAGTCGTCCCTGCTGGCCAGGCAGCACATCGTGGAGACCGAGTCTCCCGCGATCCAGACCCACTGCGACATCATCTGCATGGACACCGTCGCCGGCATCAGCTTCCGCCCGGAGCAGTTCGTGGACATCAGCGATGTGATCGAGACGAAGCGCAACATGATGCTCGCCCACGATAGCGAGATCAAGGCCTGGGAGAATGACCCCGTGCTGCCCTGGATGGAGTGGATGGAGGTGACGTGCCGCTACCGGGGCATCCAGGTAGGCGTGCGCTACGCGGAGGCGTTCCGTCCCCTGCACAAGTGGGGAAGTCTGTCGTCGCAGCGCCTGCTGCCCTGAAAGATCTTCGACCGGAGGAAGATGTGTCTGAAGAAAGCTCCGTTGAGAGCATTTGCCCAACCTGCGGCGCCGCCACTACGGCCACGGGACACCTCTGTCGGCCGTTCAAGCCGACGAAGCCCTATGTCTGCGAGTACTGCGGCGCGGAGACAGATGATCCGCGCCACATGTGCTATCCGCAGATCGAGCATCTGAGGTTCCAGTGCGTCCACTGCGGCCGCCTCGCCGCGAAGGCCGAGGCCCTCTGTCATCCGAAGCGGATAGCCGGAGGCTGATGCGCCACATGCCTCGCGACTGCGCGGCGGTCCGCCCCCTCACCGACGAAGATATCCCGGCCGCGCTCGATCTCATCCGCCTGGCCTGGCCCGAGATCCCCCGACAGGCGCAAGAGGAGATGATCAGGCGCGACCCCTGGCGAGCCGATCAACGAAGCTTCGGCGCCTTCGTCGGGGAGCACCTGGTCAGCCACGCTCGCTTTCACTACCGGCCGGTCCGCTGCGGCAGCGTGGTGCTGGACATGTCCGGCGTCTGCGAGGTCACGACTCATCCCGACTTCCGTCGCCGCGGGCTCGGCCATCGTGTTCTTCGGGCCGCCCTCGACTGGATGCGCTCTGTGGGCAGGCACTTCGTCACGCTGTACACCAGCGTCAACGCCTTCTACGCGCCGTTGGGCTGGGGCACCATCGACGTGCCCATGCACTACCTGCCGCTCGCAGCCGCGCCGAGACTGGGGCGCGGCAGCTATCGCGTCACCCGTCTGCCCGCGACGGAATCGGGGGCCGCACTGGCAGACATCTACGCGCAGAGCTGCGGGCGACGCCCGATCTCGCTCATCCGCACCCCCGAGTACTGGCAGCAGTGGCCGCACTGGGCCAAGGACAACCTGTGGTTCGGCCTGCTCGACAACGAGTGGTCCGTTGCGTGGAGCGAGCAGAGGGTGGTGGCCCATGGAGGAATCAACTGGTCTCTGCAACGGAAGGGCACTCCGAGCATCCACGAGGCCTGTGCGCTGCCCGGCCATGAGGATGCTCTGCTCGATGTGTTCGACGATCTGGTGGAGCGATCTCGGGCGGCGAGCGAAGCACCGCTCGAACTCAACCTGCCAGGCGACCACCCGCTGGTCACACGCCTGGAAGATGCCGGCGAGCGCTCAGCGAACACCAGCGCCATGATACAGGTTCTGGACCTCATGGCTCTGCTGCAGGCCCTGAAGCCGGAGATCGAGCGCCGTACCACCCGGCTGAAGGGGTCGGCGAGACTGAGACTCACCTCGCCATTGGGGTCGGCGGCGATGGCGGCCGCTCCGGGCGAGGTGGCGATTTCCGATGGCGACGCGCCGGCCACCGTTGACTGCACTGCCGCCGGCCTCGCCTCGCTGGTGCTCGGATTCCGATCCGTAGCCGATCTGTGTGATGCGGGAGAGATAACGGCCCCCGCTGAGGCGGGGGAGGCTCTCGCCGTCCTGTTCCCCTGCCTGCACACTCACTACTGGCAGATAGACCACTTCTAGCGACAATTGGGCCCGCTGGGCGCGACAGGGCGTCCTCGAGCGCAAGGCTTTGCCGGCCTTGTGCTGAAGCTTGCTGAAGCTCACGAGAGATCGGAACGTGCGCGGTGCTGGCAGCACGGACCACTTCCGATCGAACACAACACAATCACGGAGGTTGAGGATTCCATGGCATCGAACCGACCTGCTCTTCCCACCCGCCGTCTAGGTAAGACCGACTTGGAGGTGACGGTTGTCGGATTCGGCGGCATTCCCATCCAGATCGTGGCCGAAGACGTCGCCGTCGCCGCCGTACGA
Organism: Candidatus Hebobacteria bacterium; assembly: GCA_029821885.1. Lineage (GTDB taxonomy): Bacteria > Armatimonadota > Hebobacteria > Hebobacterales > Hebobacteraceae > Hebobacterum. Next base: position 15,291 of record JALGXV010000010.1, on the reverse strand, counting down.
AAGGCCTACGACCTCGGCATCAACTTCTTCGATACGGCGCGGGGGTATACGAACTCCGAGGAGCGCATAGGCAAGGCGCTGGAGGGACGGAAGTACTTCGTCGCAACGAAATCGGGCAACAGAGAGGCCGAGGGCGTCTACCGCGACGTCGAACGCTCGCTCGCCAACCTCCGCCGGAGCCAGGTCGATCTCTACCAGCTTCACGGTGTCAACAACGATGATGAGCTCGATGGCGTCCTCGCGCCCGGGGGCGCGCTGGAGGGGCTGCGCCGCGCCCGCGACGAGGGGAAGATAGCTCACATCGGGATCACCGGCCACCGACGCGAAACGCTCGTCAACGCGGTAGAGAGGTGCGAAGACTTCGCCTCGGTGCAAGTGCCCTTCAACCTGGTGGAGGACGAGATCCTCGACAATCTCGTGCCGCTCTGCGCGGAGCGGGACGTCGGCATCATCGCGATGAAGCCCATCGGCGGCGGCAATTTCACCAACGCGCCGCTTGCCGTCAAGTGGTGCATTGCTCAGCCCATCACGGTCGCCATCCCCGGGATGGCCACGCCTCAGGAAGTGGAGGAGGACCTGGCGGTGGTGAAGCAGCCGACATTGACGGCCGAGGAGCAAGTGGCGATAGACCGCATGCGCTCCGAGTTGAACCAGCGCACCTGCCGTCGCTGCCGGTACTGCGAGCCCTGTCCACAGGGAGTACAGATCGGCATGCTGCTGCACGGCCGCTCAATCGTACACAGGATGGGAGCGGCTCGCTGGAAGGAATGGGGGGCGATCGAGATCATCGCCAGCGCCGACCTCTGCACCGAGTGCGGCGAATGTGTCGAGAAATGCCCCTACGAACTGCCAATACCGGAACTCATCCGGGAGGCCACGGACCACTACCGCACCATCCCGGAGCTCACGGAGGACTGAGCCCTCGCCGCAGCGCCTGCCCCCGGCCGCAGCCGGGCGGGAAGACTTGCCCGCCCTCAGTGGCTATGCTATAATCGCGTCTCTGAGTGTGGCCTCGGCCGTGAACCGGCCGGGCTTCATTCTGTTAGGAGTTCGTCCGGCGCCGGCGCGGGGAGGCGGTTCCGGAGTTGCGTCCGGAGCCGAGCGGCTGGACGACCGACGAGTGTGACGTCGCGGAGTAGTCGCCTGTCTAGGGAGGGCCTGTGAAGCGCACTTATCAGCCAAAGCGAAGGAAGCGCGTCCGCACGCACGGCTTCCGGCGCCGCATGCGAACGGCATCGGGACGGCGAATCATCCGCCGCCGGCGAACCAAGAGCCGTGTACGCCTTGCCGTTGGCCCCTCCCGATAAGGCCGCGGTGTTGGAGCGCCTCCGCCGGAAGAGTGACATTCAGCAGGTGTTCCGAGAGGGCCGCCACTTCCATTCTCAGTCGGTCGTGCTGCACGCGCGCCGCCGCCCGGTGCAGGAGGGGGCCGCCCCGGGCTGCCGCCTGGCAGTGGTGGCGGGCCGGCAGTTCCGCAGCGCCGTAGAGCGCAACCGCGTGCGCCGCCTGCTGCGGGAAACAAGTCGCCTCTTGCTGCGCGAGATGACATCCGGGATGACCTCCAGCTGGGACCTCGTCCTCGTCGCGCGGGGCGACGTCCTCGGCGGGGCACACGAGACCCGCCTCGAGGACCTGACGGAGCTCTTCCGCAGCGCGGGCGTGCTGCGCGAGAGAGTGGGTTCGCCAACATGAGGGACCCTCACAGCAAACACGGACCGGGCCTCGCTGCCAGGGGCACCATCGCACTGGTGGGGTTCTACCAGCGCTTTCTCAGCCATCTCAAGCCGCCCACCTGTCGCTTCTACCCGACGTGCTCTGAGTACGGCCGCCAGGCCATCGCGCACCGCGGGCTACTCCGCGGCGGCCTGCTCGCGGCGTGGCGAGTTCTCCGCTGCAACCCCTTCTCGGCCGGCGGATACGATCCGGGGCCGTGGGGCGAGCAGCCGGGCGAGGAGGCGAAGGCATGAGCCGGATCGGCCTGGCCATCCTCGTCCTCCTGCTGCCCCTGTTGGCGGGGTGCTTCGGAGCCATGGGGGTGCCACTCCCGGAGGACAGCCGCGAGCCCCTCGTCCGCCAACTGGAGGAGATCGACCGGCTCGGCAGTGAAGACGACTTGCGGACCCAGGTAGACTCATTCAAGCAGGGCCTGGCCCCCATCGCGGACAGCAAGGACACCAAGCTGCGCAGCGATGCCGCCAGGCTGCGGCTTCTCATAGGATACTGCTGGGAGCGGCTTGGGCAGTTCAGTGAGGCCGTGGACTGGTATCAGCAGGTCAGAGGCAGCCAGTACGAGTCGGTGGCGTACATGCGAATCGTGCAGGTCGCCGAGTACGTGCTGGGCGAAGACCCATCGACTAACCTCGAGAAATGGCGCAAGCACGCTACCGAGGCGCTGGAGCGCTGTACCCACTATCGCGTTGTGATCGACGCAGGCACGGGGGAGATGCGGGGGCCCTATGTGCTGCTGCGAACGCCGCCCGTGGGCACCGAGGGGATGGGTTACTGGAAGACTGATTGCGACGTCCTCAAAGAAGCGCGTCAGCGGGTCGACAAGTACTACCGCGAGCGGCTCATCTACCGGATCTTCGACTCTCTCGTGACCCTCTGCTCCCCGGCCGGAGAGAACGCGAGCTACCTGCTGGCCATCCTCGTGCTCGCCCTGCTTGCGAAGCTCATCACGACGCCGCTCTCGGCGGCGCAGTTCCGCAGTATGCAGGCCATGCAGCGGGTGCAGCCCGAGCTGAAGAAGCTGCAGGAGAAGCACAAGGGCGATAAGCAGGCGATGGCCAAGGCGCAGATGGAGCTGTTCAAGGAACACAAGGTCAACCCCCTGTCAAGCTGTCTGCCAATGCTGATCCAGATGCCCATTCTCATCTGGGTCTACTACGGGATCCGCTACTTCGTCTACCGCTTCGAGCCCGTGCAGTTCCTCTACATCGCGAGCCTGGCCAACCCCGACGTGATATCCATCGCCGGCCGGCTCTGGCCCGGGCCTCTTCTGCTGCTGTACGGAGTCAGCATGTACTTGTCGCAGAAGCTCATCGCGACTCCGGCGGCCACGCCCGAGCAACAGCAGCAGCAGAAACTCATGGCCTACATGATGCCGGTGCTGCTGGTCGTGATCCTCAAGGACCTGCCGGCCGCGTTCATCCTGTATTGGTTCCTCCAGAACATCCTCATGACCGGCCACCAGTACCTCATCATGCGGTCCCGACAAGTTCCTCTTCCCGCCCCCGCCGGGGGTAGACCCGCCGGGGGTAGGCCCGCCGGAGGTAGTGAGGCCGACACACCCAAGCCGCCCCCGCCGAGCGCCGGGCCGCCGCCGGAGGCGATGGAGAGGCTTTCGCAGGGAAGTCGGAGGCGGAAGAAGAAGAAGAGGAAGCGGAAGTAGATAGGCATCGCTCTGCGTCGGGGGGTTTGTGGGCTGTGGAGGCGCGCAGATGGATTCCATTGAACAGGCGGGGAGAAACGTTGACGAAGCCGTCGAAGCGGCTCTCAAGGCACTCGGAGTTTCCCGCGACGAAGTAGACGTGGAGGTCCTCGCCGAGGAGAGGCGCGGCCTGCTCGGGATTCTGGGCTCCTCCTCGGCGCGAGTTCGCGTCACCGTACAGCGGGATGCGGCCCAGCCGAGCGTCCCTGCTGAGCCGCCCGAGCTGGAGTCAGAAGAGCCTCAGCCATCGGTTGCAGCAGTCGAGGTGGCCTCCGAGCTGGCGGAGAGGGCGGTTGAGATCCTGACTCGCATCTTGGCGCTGATGGGGCTTGAGGCGACGGCCGAGGTTACGGGCGACGATGAGGAGTCTGTGTCGATCAACATACGGAGCGAGGACGACCTCGGACTTCTCATCGGGAGGCGCGGTCAGACACTGTCTGCGCTCCAACTGATCGTCGCCATCATGGCGAACCGCCAGCTTCTACCGGATGCTCGCAGACGCGTCATCCTGGATGCAGAGGGGTACCGCGCCCGGCGCGATCGAAGCCTCCAGTCCATGGCGAGAGACGCGGCCCAGCGAGCGAAGCGCAGCGGCCGCCCGGTGACCCTGAGCTCCCTAAACCCACGGGAGAGGCGAGTGGTCCACGTGGCGCTCGCGGATGACCCGTCGGTCACGACGCGCAGCGAGGGCGACGACCCCGATCGATCCATCATCGTCACGGCACGTCGAGGGAACAGGTAGCGGCCCAGCGGCAGCGCACAGATGCCGGACGTGGAGCCGGGCGCTCCCTCTTACTCGAACTGCCGGTAGTAGGCCTCGACGGCTTCGCAATCGACAGTGGAGTCGGGCTCCTTCCCCAGCCGGCCATAGAGCTCGCGCCGCGCCTTCATGTCGCTGAGCAGGACGGCGCGTGCGTGCACCGCGACCTCCTCGGCCACCTCCAAGGGCACGACAACCACGCCGTCGTCGTCACATCCCACGATGTCTCCCGGCCGCACCTGCACGCCGCCGCACCCGATGCGCGCTTCCACCTCCACCACTTCAATGCGGCCGGGTATGATCGTTCGGCCCCGCATCCTGGCGCAGAGCGGGGTCTTCTGCAAGGCGAGCTCAGCCGTGTCACGGACGTAGCCGTCGGTCACGATTCCAACGGCTCCGGCCGCCACCATTCCCATGCTGTTGGCCGATCCCCAGCACCCCACTTCACCAGCGCCGCCGGTATCGGTGACGATGACATGTCCGGGACGAAGCTTGTCGCCGGGGCCGATGCTTCCGACCTCCTTGAACCAGATGCCGTGCGCGTCCACGATTTCTTCGGTCGTGTTCAACTTCCACATCGGCCTGTTCGCGGGAACGCACCTCATCGTCAGGGCAACACCCCAGAACTTCATCCCGGGCCACAGCGGCCTGATCTCCGGAGACATCAGCGTCAGATCGAAGTAGCCAATCCCGTCCAGGGCATCGCACACATCCACCACGCGCAGGTACTCGTACAGCTTCCGCACTTCGAAGGGATCCGTCGTCTCGCCGGACGCACTGCCACTCATAGCGAACCTCCCGTTTGCACTCCTGCCTTCTCTTCGCCGCCGCCAACGCGGTCTCCCCTGCGCCGGGCCGCCCCACGCGGCGGCTGGTGCCGCTCTCAGTCCCGGCCCGTCACGCCACCCCACCGGGTCTGCCCTTGCCCTGTCTGGCCGCATCGGTCGAAGCCGCGAGAGAGTCGTCGACTCGAGGTATGCCGGGACACGGATCACCCCCGAAGGCGAGGACCTGATACTGGTGGACGAAGACTCAATCATCGCCGTGCGCGCACGATCTCGCGCCGCGCACGCTAACCGCTCCGCCACTCGCGCAGGCCCCTTCACTTACGTAAACGGCGCCGTCGCGCATCTTCATCCGCATAGACCAGCAGTAGTCGGAGTCCTTTCGCGCGCACCCGCGCGCCACAGAGGCACCTCCGCACATGAGCGGAGGTTGATCCAACTCTTCTGATACAGCAACCTAGTCCGCGTTTTTTTTGCGAGTTACCTGTACGAATTGCAGTCAATAGTATGGCATATTGCGATAGAGTTCAGCGTGCGTACGCGTACGCGCGCCAGTGGCCATAGAGGCGGTTCGGCCACTCACTAACGTGCCGTGCCGAAAGGGCCTCAACCCGGGTGTAGGCGATGCGGCTGATAGCATCCGCGGCGCGCAGGAAAGGGGGGCACGAGAGTTGCCTGCCAAGAGGAAGGCGAAGAAGAAGGCCGCAAAGAGGAAGACTAAGAAGAAGGCCGCAAAGAAGAAGACCGCAAAGAAGAAGAAGACCGCAAAGAAGAAGAAGCCGACTCCGAAGAAGAAGAAGAAGGCAGCGAAGAAGAAGAGGAAGCGGTAAGCTGCCACGGACAGGGCCGATTCTGTGAATCGGCCGCGAAGGATCCGGGCGAGGGGCTCAGCCCCTCGCCCGACTGTTTCCGTCCCCTAGAAGCCCCCCAGGTCGGCCCAGAAGAACGGGTCTACGGGCTCGTGATGGGCGTACACGGCGAAATGGAGATGTGGTCCGGTGGCGACGCCCGTCGAGCCGACCCGACCGATCACCTCGCCTTGATGCACCTCCCGCCCCGCGCCAACCAGGATCTCGGATAGGTGAATGTATAACGTGGATACGCCCTGCCCGTGATCTATGATGACTGTCTGGCCGTGCAGGATGAAGGAATCGTCGGTGAGGGAGACCACGCCGTCCGCCGCCGCCTTGACCGGGGTCCCCTCTGGGCAGGCGATGTCGACGCCGCGGTGCCTGTAGCTGAACCGCCCGTTCACGTAGCGCTGAAGGCCGAACTCAGTGCTGACGCGCCCTTCCACGGGCATAAGGAAGTTGCCGCTCCAGCGGCGCTCCGCGGTGACGAGGTCCAGCGCAGCGCCGATCAGCCTCTTCTCCCGCTTCGTTTCCTCTGCCGAGTACTTCCCGGCCTGGCTCTTCGAGAGTGTGAGGTGCTGCACCCCGAACGCACGCGATTGTACATTTACCGACAAAACGAGCTGCCCCATCCGCCCGTCGGTGTACTTCCAATACACCACAGCACGAGTCGTTCCGGCTCTCGCCTTGAGTGACACCGGCAGAACTACATCGTACGTCTCGCTATTCTCCAACAGTGGGTACGACTTGCCCGACCAAGAGCAGGCCGCGCGCAGCACTTCTCCATCAGCCCACATCCGCAGGAACATGACGTCCCCAATGCGCGGACTGGTCGGAGCTAAGTCGACACTTGGCGCCGCATGGCCGACGCCGACCGCGAGACTCAGGGCAAGCACTGCCGCCGCTGTCACTGTCGCGAAATGCCTCATCTTGCTGTGACCCGAAACTTCTCCACCATGTGACTTGGGCGATAGGACTCCTTAGATCGCCGCAGCCCCTGCACCCCGAGATCCTGTTCGCGGTTCACATACGGAACATCCGACCACGCGTTCGCCAGGAACTGCTGGTTGATCACCTGATAGAGCCCATGGAATGCTGCGTTTGCCTTCTCTATGTGAATTACCACGGTATCCTCATTCAGTAGCTCGCCGAGGCTGAAGGCCTCGACCTTTCCTTCGATCTCTATGCAGCCACCCGTGACGCCAAGGACATCGAGGTTCTCCAGGACTTCCTTCACTGCCCGCGCTTCCGCGCGCAAGGTCGAGACGAGGTCGCAGTGCTTCTCATCGCACCACCGATCCTGTAGCTCCTGGCAGGCCGGGACCAGGCCTGGCGTCAACGGGAGGTATCCGAACTCGTGCTGGCTCCTGAACTGCTCGATGTGATTCCGCTTCCGGTGGTATCGATTGCCGCTGAGCGTGATCAGATCCTGCACCAGATACACGTAGTCCCAGTTGTCTCTGTCCGGCTCTACTGCGAAGTCATCCTGCGTCACGCCCAGACGTTGTAGGTCTTGTCGGGTTGCGCGGCTCATCACGGCTCCGTGGCCGTTGGCGGCCAAATGGTCGAGGCACTGGCGCACACCATCCGGGTTGGCGCCGCCGAGAGGCGGGAAGACGAAGGAGTCTTCCGGGTCCGCTCGCCAGGAGAAGATGACGACAGCGCCGTCGAGCATCGACACGCGAAGCTGGTGGGCGTCACGCCACATGAACAGGTTCGTGAAGGTCAGCTCGGACTGCTGCGGAGGCTCCTCACGCAGGACGGCCTGAATCGCCTCTCTATCATCCAGCGTGATCGGCCGCATGTCCGGGAAGGCTGGCATGTCCGTCACAGATGCACCTCTTCGTGCCCAGGACCGCCGAAAAGAGGCCTTGACAGAATTATCATATATGGTATATGATAACTGATGATCACCGATGATATATCCTGCCCGCCCGCACGGGAGGAAGGCCATGAGCCCACAGAAGACCTCGACCGAGACAGAGCACCTCATCTGGCTTTGCCGCCGACTGTCGTCTGCCCTGCAGGCCGACATGCCGGTGCTGGAGGCTCTGGAATCCGTCAAGGAGGAAGCAGCAGCAGAGGTGCGCGAGCTGCTGAAGCCCATGCGGGCGAGTGTGGCCGCGGGGAAGTTCCTGAGCCAAGGCCTGGCGGCCGCCGGCGCGCCGGCTTGGGTCTGGCGCTCGCTCTACGCGGCGGAGACCTGGGCCGCAACCACGCACGGCCTCGACCGGATCGCGGATGAGCTCGAGGCAGAGGCGAGTCTTCCTCGGTCGGCCGCTTCGCGGCTGGGCCTACTTGGCTTGACGCTGGCGCGTCTCGGCCTCATGTTCGACCTGAAGGCTCCGATTCTCACCGCGCTCGAGGCCGCCGCCGAGTCAGTCACCGACGACGACGTCCGCTGCGAGGTGCTGGCCGCGGGGAGCGCCGTCCGCGCCGGCGTCGATCTCAGCGATGCCCTCATGGAATGCTGTCCAGATTTACCGCGCGCTGCCATTGACATGATCCGCGACGCCGAGCGCGCGTCCCGTCTCTCGGCCGCGCTCCCCGTCATCGCCGACTATCTCCTCGACGTCGCTCGCGATGAGCGGCCGCGACATCAGAAGCAGGAGGCATCGAATGCGTAGGAAGAAGGCGAAGACGTCCTCGAAGAAGACTGTGGCACATGCCGACGCCCCCGAAGACCGCGGGGAAGTGCTCGACCTCGCATCTGCCGCGGACCTCCTCAAGGTGAGCAAGCCGACCTTCTACCGGTGGCTCGCCCAGGACAAGATCAAGGGCTTCAAGGCCGGCGGCCAGTGGCGGTTCTACAAGCGCGACCTCGAGGCATTCCTCCGGGCGGAGGAACCCTCGGCCTTGCACATAGATGCCGATGCCCTCCGCGCGGCCGTGACGAAGGCGAGGAAGTCCAAAGGGCTGAAGCCAATCGAGTGGCCGGAGGCGGAGACGGCCGAGGAGAGCACGGTCATCGGGACCGTGCACACGCTCATCACGGATGCGATCGAGGCCCGCGCCAGCGACATCCATTTCGACAACAACGTAGACGAGATGCTCGTCCGCTATCGGATCGACGGCGTCCTCAACGAAGTCATGTCCCTCCCGCGGGATGTGGCGCTCCCGCTTGTCTCCCGCCTCAAGCTCATGGGTGATATGGACATCGCCGAGCGCCGACTCCCTCAGAACGGCCGTATCATCGTTGAGCACCAGGGCCGGGAGTACGACATTCGAGTGACCACCGTCCCCGCCGTCTACGGCGAGAGCGCCATCTCCCGGATTCTCGACCAAAGCAGCATCCTGATCGGCCTCGACAAGCTGGGTATGTCCGAATCGACCCGCAAGCGGTTCGAGAGTGTCCTGCATGACCCCAACGGGCTGGTCATCGTGACGGGCCCGGCCGGCAGTGGCCGCACCACCACTCTCTACTCGTCCCTCAATCTGCTCAATTCGCCGAAACTGAAGATCGTCACGGTCGAAGATCCAGTGGAGTACCGGCTGCGCAATGTGATGCAGGTTCACGTCAATCGAAAGGCGGGGCTGAGGGCTGCGGCCGCGATGCGCACCTTCATGCGCGCCGATCCGGATATCGTCATGGTCGGCGATCTGCGCGACCTGGAGACGGCGGAGGGCTGCATCAGCGCCGCCATGACGGGGCACCGCGTCCTCACCGCGATGCTGCCCCTCGACGCGCCCTCCGTTGTTACCCGGCTCATCGACATGGGCCTCGAACCGTTCCTCGTGAGCGCGTCGCTGAACGCGGTCCTGGCGCAGCGGCTCATGCGGCGAGTGTGCCCCAAGTGCCGGGAGAGATACGACCCATCGCCGGACGGCCTCAGGCGGCTCCAGGCGGAGACCGATCTGGACATCACGCAGGCCGAGTTCCAACGCGGCAAGGGATGCCGCGAGTGCCGGCACACGGGCTACCGCGGGCGGACTAGCGTCTTCGAACTCCTCGAGGTGGACGACTCCATCCGCGAGCTGATCGCGCGTCCCGCCAGCACCGCGGAGATCCAAGCGGCCGCCATCGAGGCGGGCATGACCACGCTCCTAAAGGACGGCGTCGAGAAGGCCATGCAGGGTATCACGACGATTGAGGAGGTCATGCGCGTGCTGAGCTACCACCCGAAGGAAGACGCAGACGATCAAAAATGATCGCCGGTGAGGCAACCTTACGGCCCGTTCTCGCGTCTATGTAAGTGGTTGACAAATCATCGACATGCCGCTATACTCCAGGCTCTACACGCGCCCGCACGGGCAGAAAGGAGATGGCGGCAATGACGAGTCTTGCAGTGCTGTTCCCACACAATCTGGGCCGCCTCGCTTTCCTGCCTGAGGGGCACATGCGCACCTGACCGTTCTAGCCATCGCTTGACCCATGCGCCACAGGCAGCCAGAGCCTGTGGCGTTTCTCATTGCGGGGGCCCTTGACATGAGAACATCTGTTTGCTATCGTGCCCCCGAGGAAATCTGGTGATCTGGCAGTGATCTGTCCGAGTATCCGGCCGCCTTCCGTCACTTGGCGAGCTCAGCGTAGAGGGGACCCGAAGTGATTGAATCGAGAGCTGCTGTTCAACAAACACGACGCACCGTCGCCTGTTCCGGCGCGGGCCCTGGGGCATCGCGCCGGCCGATACTCGCGCAGGTCGCCCACGCGCTCCGTGCCCTCGGCACGTGCGCGGTGCTTCTGATGCCAGCGCCTCTGTCGGCCGCTGCCGAGGAGGCTGCGCCTGAGGGCCCTGTCTCCGTAACGGCCGTCGTAGTGACCACGGCGCCAACGATCGACGGCGTCCTCGATGACGCCTGCTGGGAGGAAGCGACGCATATAACCGACTTCTGGCGCGAGCGTGAGGACGAGCCGCCGATAGAGAACACCGAGGCCTGGATCTGTTACGACAGCGAGGCGATCTACGTCGCCTTCCGCTGTCACGACAGCAAGCCCTCCGAGATCCACTACACCCAGAAGAAGCGCCAGGGCCGCATCTGGGATGACGACCGCGTGCTGGCGTTCATTGACGTGAGCAATACCGGCAGGGACTTCTACAGCTTCCAGGTTACCCCGGCTGGCACCCAGCACGACGGTATTCCCGGCGGGACATCTGAGAAGATCGAGTGGAAGGGCGACTGGAGCGCTGCTGGCTCCGTCGACGAGGAGGGATGGTCGGCCGAGATCGAGATACCGTTCTCGATCCTCCGATACCCGGACGGACAGGATACGTTCCGCATCTGGCTCGCCCGGATCCTCGCCCGCCAGGACGACTGGTGCACCTGGCCTCCCGCCTTCGCCCGAGTGTGGGACGCGGACAACTGCGCCCGCTGGACCGGTCTGACAACGCCGCCGGTTCCTTTCCGGTGCACGTTCATGCCCTACGCGCTGTCGGTGCTGTCGGAGGATGAGGAGGATCGGGACCCGCTGACCGTGGGGTTCGACGTCAAGGGAACCTTCCCCAACGGGGTCGTCGGCCTCGGCACCTACAACCCGGACTTTCGGAACCTCGAAGATGTCGTGGAGACCATCGACTTCACCTATGTCGAGCGCTATCTGGAGGAGTATCGGCCCTTCTTCCGCGAAGGTGAGTACTACTTCCCGGGAGGCATCTTCTACAGCCGACGGATCGAAGACTTCGATCTGGGAGCCAAGGCCTTCGGCACGCTTGGACACCACAGGTTCGGCCTCCTCGACACCTACAGCCAGGGCGGCGAGAACCACTTCGCGTGGAACTACTCGCATCAGCTCGGGACCAGCGGCGCTCTGTACGCAGAGGGCACAGACACACGCGTCCCCGATGAGCCACACAACCAGGCATATGAGGCGGGCGGGTACTTGAGTCGCCGGTTTGAGGGGGGCAACCACCACGGCCATTTCTTCCGCGCCTGGACGCGCACCGAGGGCGAGGGCGGAGACGACTCGCGCCTGAGCGTCGGCGCCGGCACGTGGCGCCTTCAGGGATTTGGCTGGAACGCCAACTACTCTGCCACCGGCTCCGAGTTCCAGGCCGATGACGGGTACGTTCCCGAGACGGGCGTCAGGAACTTGTCCGTCGGCATCAATTACAATCGCACCTACGACGAGGGGGCGGTCAAGCACTTCGACTGGAACGCACGATTCAACAACGGAGAGTCGGAGGAGGGGGAGCGGCGCACGGCCCACCTCGGCTACTACCGGGAATGGCGAAGCGGGCGCGACATGTGGATTGGCGGCTCCACCGGTGAGCGTGACGGGTTCGACCAGTGGGACGCCGCCCTCGGCCTCGGGTGGAACAAGAACGACATGTACCGAGACGGGGGCCTCGGCCTCACCGTTGGCGAGCGCTACACCCACCCGTACCGCTACATCTCGATCAGTCAGGCCTTCCACCCGAGCGAAAAATGGTCTGGCCAGCTCCGCTGGGAGCGGGTGTACGCCGCCGACCTCGACGATGATGGCAACCTAGTGCCGCCAGAGGTGGCACGCCAGGTCGTCCTCACAGCGACCTATGACATCACGAAGGAGCGCAGCGTGAGCGGCCGCCTGGTGCGGAGCAGCGGGAACACGAACGCCTATGCCGCCTATCGCCAGCGGGTGCGCAAGGGGATGGATCTGCTCATCGTCGTCGGCGATCCGAATGCCGACGAATGGGTATCGCGCCTCGCGGTCAAGGCGATCTGGTGCTTCTAGGCGGTAGACTCACGTAGTGGGAATAGGCGCGGCCGCGCTGCTGCAGGCGCGGCCGCGGCTCCCTATAGCGACGCAGCGGCCGTCTCGATATCCGGCAGCGTACCCTCCAGGCGGAACGCCCGATAGTATTTCTGCATCACATCGGCGATCGCCCGCAGCACGACTTGCTCGCCGGGCTCGCCGGCCGCCTCCAGGTTGCCGTAGAGTCTCCTGCGGGCAGCGACGACTTCGGGCTGCGCCCAGATGTAGCGGCAGCCCGTCCGCACCAGCCACCCCTGTCGCTCCGGCGAGAGTTCGTCGAAGGCCCTCCCCTCCTCATCCGGCTGGCGCCACTTCTCCCAGCGGCCACTCGCGACAACGGCCCGCTTGAGGGCGTCCATCAGTCCCGAGGCGCCCTTCACCTTGCCAGCCCGGGTCAGCTCTTGCTCTCGCGCCACGAGTTGCTGCAGGGCCTCGTACTCGGCCTCGGTGAACTCGGGGCCGACGTTGGCGCCGCCCATGCCTGCTTCTGGATAGGCCTCCGGGTTGGACACCGAATCCGTGTAGTGTCCCTTGATGACCGAACCATATGGCGCCGCCGCCTCGGCCAGCTGCCGCGCCGCGGCGGGATCGAACTCGGCCGTATGGAGGTCGGTCCCCACCTTGCCCACGACGAAGCACGGCCACACCTCTGACAGCCCCCGCTCGGCGAGGCCGCCCTTCAGCCCATCGAGGAACTGCCGGAAGACGCCCATGTCGGCGAGTCCGCCGTGGACCTCCTCCGTGCCCACCTCGTAGCTGACCGGCGGCAGCCCCCTGGATCGCCGATGGCACTCGGAGAACTCGATCAGCTCCAACGTCCGCTCTGTCACGAGGTCGATCGGCATCGGCTCATCCTTCGGCCGCGTCCTGTCGACCGTGGGATCGACGTGGAGCAGATCGTAGCCGGCGTCGAGGCAGGCCGCCAGCGAATCCTTGACGCCCTGCATCGCTTTCTCTAGCGGCCACTGCTCCCTCGTCTGGATGTCCTTCAGCCACGGGCCGCCGTGATCCAATCCGACGACAATGGGCCCCTCGTACCGATGCTCCTGGGCCAGCTCGCGGGCCAGCCTCACGAAGTCATGCTGATTCCAGCCCGTGTAGCCGCCGTCGAGGTCGACCTGATTCAGAGTGGCCGCGAAGAACAGGGGCGCCTCCGCCTCCCACGCCGCCAACATGGAGGCCTTCACCACGGCCTCCGAGTTGGGGCAGATGGCGAGGACCGTCGGGACCACGCCCTCCTGTTGGCCGCCCTCGTGCAGCCCTCGAAGGATTGCGTCGGCCACGGGAAGGCCCTTCTCTTCTGCCTTGCGGCGAATCAAGCTATCGTCGGCGCGCATCGTTCCAAGCTCTCTCGCTACCCGCGTGAGTGTGCTGCCCGGGGCGCTGCGCCCCGATCGGTCCCGCGCTCAACTGCCTGCCCATGGGCCGGGCCTTCGTGCAGAGCCCATCCGCAGGACCGCGGGCCGGTGCGAAGAATCAGATGCCGGGTCGGCGCCGCCTCGGCCGGCACCCCTAGGAAGAGTATGGCTCGTCCTGCAAAGCAGTCGATCTGGCGCGGTTTCCTCGTCGGTCTGGTGCTGCTTCCGGTCAATGCTGTGTGGGTGCTCTACATGGAGCACATCGTGGCCTACGGCCCGATACCCTCCACCATTTCTCTCTTCTTCAACGTCGTCTTCATCCTCTTCTTTCTTGTGTTGGCCAATTCCGCGCTGCGCTCGCTGCGGCCGAGCCTCGCGCTCAACCGCGGCGAGCTGATCATCGTATACGTGATGCTCACCACCGGCACCTCGCTGGCCGGCCTGGACGGCATGCAGGTCCTGCTCCCGGTCATGACCCACGGCTTCTGGTTCGCCACACCGGAGAACCAGTGGGATCAGATGCTCTCCAACGCGCCCCTGTGGCTCGTCGTTTCCGATCCCGAGATCCTGTACGGCTACTACAACGGTTCGTCGACCCTCTATCAGCCGGCGATCATCTCAGCCTGGCTCACACCCGTCCTCGCCTGGACCGGGTTCATCGTCCTGCTCGTCTTCGGGACCATCTGTGTTTCTGTGCTGGTGCGCTCCCAGTGGGCCGACCGCGAGCGCCTCACGTTCCCCGTCATCCAGCTTCCGCTCGCCATCACCGACCCCGCCACCCCCCTTCTGCGCAGCCCCCTTCTGTGGATCGGTTTCGCCGTCGCCGGCGCCATCGATCTCATCAACGGCCTCCACTACCTCTACCCATCGGTGCCCTATCTTTCCATCGCGCCGACCCTCGACAGCTACGGCACCAATGACCTCATGCGCTTCCTGCCGGACATGCCGTGGGCCGCCATCGGTTGGCTGCCTGTCACCTTCTACCCGGCCGTCATCGGCCTCGCTTTCCTCGTCCCTCTGGACCTGCTCTTCGCCTCGGTGTTCTTCTTCTTCTGGTGGAAAGCGATGCTGGTTCTCTCGGCCGCCCTCGGCATCAGTCAGGGCTACAGCGAGCAGCTCTCCAGGAGCGTCTTCCCCTACCAGAACGAGCAGATGTTCGGCGGCTACCTCGCCATCGCCATCGGCCCGCTGCTGGTCGGAAGGCAGTACTACCGCCAGGTCTGGCTCCGCATCATCGGGCGCGCGGCGGAGGTCGACGACTCGCAGGAGGGCCTGAGGTACCGCTGGGCCGCAACCGGCCTGATCGTCGTCATCGCCGCTCTGGCGGCCTTCGCCATGCGGGCCGGCCTCGCCCCCTCCCTCGCCATCCTCTTCTTCATCATGTACTACGTGGTCTCCATCGCCGTCGCCCGGGTGCGCGCTGAGTTCGGTTCA
>JALGXV010000129.1 GCA_029821885.1 Candidatus Hebobacteria bacterium | reverse complement strand
CTTGGGCTCGTGGACGAACTCGATGGGGTCCTCCACCGTCACGATGTGGACGGGGAAGTTCTTGTTCACGTGGTCGACCATGGCGGCCTGGCTGGTGGACTTGCCACAGCCGGCCGGCCCGGTGACCAGCACCAGGCCGCGGGGACGCTCGGCGAAGTAGCGGCAGATCTCGGGGAGGGCCAGCTCCTCGATGGTCTGGATGTGGAGCGGGATGATCCGGAAGACCGAGCCGACCATGCCGCGCTGCACGAAGAGGTTGACCCGGAAGCGCGCCAGGCCCTCGATCTCGTACCCCAGGTCAAGCTCCCACTGCTGCTCGAACAGCTCCCGTTCCTGCTGCGAGAGGATGCTGTAGGACAGCCGCTTGGCCTCGTCAACCGAGAGCGGGGGCAGGTCGGTTGGAATCAGCTCCCCGTAGATGCGCAGCAGGGGCGGCGTGTCTGCCTTGATGTGAATGTCCGACGCGTCCCGATCGACGGCGGTGTGCAGCAGTTCATCTACCGTGATCTTAGCTGTGGACATGGACGCCCTCCTCCGCTCACACCTCGCCCGGCGCGGCCGACATCAACTCCTCGGTCTCCCGCCCCCCGCCCGCGCGGGCAGAGAACTCGCTCGGGTTCGACGACTTCGACAGCGCCATTTCGTAGCTGACGACCCCGTCTCGATAGAGCTGCAGCAGATGGTTGTCGAGAGTCTGCATCCCCAGCTCGGCACCGGTCTGTATGGTGCCCGGTATCTGATGCGTCTTTTGCTCCCGTATCAGGTTCCTGATCGCCGGCGTCGCGATCATGATCTCGAACGCCGCCACCCGGCCGGTCTGGTCCACTCGAGGCAGCAGCGTCATGGAGATGACGGCCTGCATCGTCACCGCGAGCTGCATGCGAATCTGCTCCTGGCGCTCGGGCTCGAACACGTCCACGATCCGGTCGATCGTCTGCGCCGCGTCGGTCGTGTGCACGGTCGAGAACACCAGGTGGCCCGTCTCCGCCGCGGTGATGGCGAGCTGCATCGTCTCGTTGTCTCGCATCTCGCCTACCAGGATCACGTCCGGGTTCTGGCGCATCACGTGCCGCAGGCCCTCCGCGAAGCTATGGGTGTCCA
Source organism: Candidatus Hebobacteria bacterium (assembly GCA_029821885.1). Classification (GTDB taxonomy): domain Bacteria; phylum Armatimonadota; class Hebobacteria; order Hebobacterales; family Hebobacteraceae; genus Hebobacterum. Next base: position 10,109 of record JALGXV010000129.1, on the reverse strand, counting down.
TCTCCACCTCGCGCTGGTTGAGGGCCGCCACCTTATCCTCGTGCATGAACTCGATCGGGTCCTCGATGGTGATGATGTGCACCGGCATCAGCTCGTTGATGTGGTTGACCATCGCCGCCAGCGTGGTCGACTTGCCCGAACCGGTGGGCCCCGTGACCAGCACCAGCCCTCGGGGCAGCGTGGCGATCTCCTTCAGCACCGGGGGAAGGCCCAGCTCGTCCAGGGTCTGCACGCGGATGGGGATGAGCCGCATCACGAACCCGACGCTGTCCTGCTGCTTGAAGACGTTGACGCGGAATCGCGCCAGCCCCTTGATCTGGTAGGCCAGGTCGCACTCAAGGTCGCGCTCGTACCGGGCGATGCGGTCCGGGCCCATGATCGGATAGACGATGTCTTTGATGTTCTCCGGGGTCACCGGTGGGAAGTTCGTCCGCCGCAGGTCACCGTGGATGCGGAACAGCGGCGGTTCGCCGGCGCGCATGTGCAGGTCCGATCCCTCGTTGCGAACCAGCAGTCTGAGTAGGTCGTCGAGTGGGATGGAGTACTTTTCGGACATCCAGAGGCCTCCGCGGTCGTTGCCGTTGGGCAGGCGCGTCAATACCGACCCGTCACTGCCGTTGTATTGTACATCATTCTACCCAGATACTACAGCGCCTTCCCATCCCCGGTCTCGATCCCCGCCCGGCGGGCGAATTCCGGGGGATTGGTCGACTTCGCCAGCGCCTCCTCGGCCTTGATGACTCCGTCCCTGTAGAGCTCCAGGAGATGCTGGTCCAGGGTCTGCATGCCGAGACGCCCGCCTCCCTGGATCAGCGTGTAGATCTGATGGGTCTTTCGCTCCCGGATGAGATTGCGTATGCCCGGGGTCGCGATCATCACCTCGAAGGCGGGAATCAACCCCTTCTCGTCCGCACGGTGCAGCAGATCTTGGCTGACCACCGCCTGCAGCGTGATGGAGAGCTGGGCCCGGACCTGCTCCTGCCGGTGGGGCTCGAACACATCCACCATGCGGTCGATCGTCTGGGCCGCGTCGAGCGTGTGCAGCGTCCCGAACACCAGGTGCCCGGTCTCGCCGGCCGTGATGGCGAGCTGTATCGTCTCCAGGTCCCGCATCTCGCCCACCAGGATCACGTCCGGGTTCTGGCGCATCACGTGGCGCAGCGCCTCCGCGAAGGAGTGCGTGTCAAGGCCGATCTCCCGCTGCGTGACGGCGGCCATCTTCGGCTTGTGGACAAACTCGATCGGGTCCTCGATCGTGACGACGTGATTGGGCCGGGGGTCGTTTATGTGGTCGATCATGGCCGCCAGCGTGGTGGACTTCCCGCACCCGGTGGGCCCGGTCACCAGCACCAGGCCTCGGGGAAGCAAGGCGATCTCCTTCAGCACCGGCGGCAGGCCGAGCTCGTCGATGGTCTGCACCTCCGAGGGGATCCGGTGGAAGCAGGCCGCCGGGCGGTTGCGCTCGATGTACAGGTTCACCCGGAAGCGCCCCGCGCCCGGCACCACCAGCGCCATGTCCATCTCCTGCTCCTGCCGGAGCCGCTCCCACCGCTCTTCGCCGGCGACGGCGTGGAGCATGCGCTCGACCTCCTCGCCGCTGAGTTCGGGGAACTTGGTGCGCCGGATGAAGCGCTGCACGCGCATGGTGGGGGGCTCCCCCGCGCAGATGTGAAGATCTGATCCCTTCACCTGCACCAGCAGCGCCAGCAGCGTGTCGAGGTCCACGACCGCCTCCCTCCCCTCCGCCGGAGGTTACCAGTCGTTTCGGTGCGACGGCCCTCGGTCCTGTGCCTGCAAACGGCAGTTTCGGCGGCTGGCGCCCCTAGGCGCTGACTCCCCGGCGGAGCATCTGCTTCAGCTCAGTGAGGTTGCCGGCGTAGGTCAACGCATCGTCCTCGGAGATCACGCCGGCCCGCCAGAACTTCACGAGGGACTGGTTCATGGTCTGCATGCCCCAGTAGCCGCCCTCGTTCATCGCAGAGTAGATCTGGGACGATCGGCCTTCCTCGATCAGCTTCGCCACCGTGGGCGTGTTGATCATCACTTCCACCGCCGGCACCCGGCCCGTGCCGTCGGCCCGCGGCACCAGCTTCTGGGAGACGATCCCGAGCAAGCTGGTCGAGAGGCGCAGGCAGATCTGGTTCTTCTCGTGCGGCGGGAAGATGCTCACGATGCGCTCCACCGTGTCGGCCGCGCTGGTCGTGTGCACCGTGGAGAAGACGAGGTGGCCGGTCTCCGAGGCCGTCAGGGCCACCCGCATCGTCTCCGCGTCGCGCATCTCACCGATGAGGATTACGTCCGGGCTTTCGCGGACGACGAACTTCATCGCGTCGTAGAACGACTCGGTGTCGATCCCCACCTCCCGCTGGTTCACAATCGCCTGGTTGTCATCGTGCACGAACTCGATCGGGTCCTCGATCGTCACCACATTGCAGTGCCGGGTGCGGTTGACGAGGTTGATCATGGCGGCCAGAGTGGTGGACTTGCCGCAGCCGGTGGGCCCGGTCACCAGCACCAGGCCCTGCTTCGGCTTCACCATGTCGTCGAGCACCTTCGGAAGCCCCAGTTCCTCGATCCCCTTGATCTCCAGCGGAACGATACGAAGCACCATCGCGTAGCTGCCGCGCTGAACGTAGACATTGCACCGAAACCGGGCCACATCCGCGAGCGTGAAAGCCAAGTCCAGCTCGTGGTAGTCCTCGAAGGCCTGGATCTGCTCTTCGCTCATGATCGAGTTGGCGAGTCGCTTCGTCTCCTCGCTCGATAGCACCGGGAGATCGGTGGGCACGATTCGCCCGTGCACTCGCAGGGCGGGCGGCGAATCAGCCTTGATGAAGAGGTCCGAGGCCTGGCTGTCAACGGCGAACCGGCACAGCTGCTCCAATTCCATCGGCTCTAGCCTCCAAAGGGCTCCCTGGGCTCACGTCCGCCCCGGTCGACTGCGGCCCTCATCCGCGCGGCCTGGGCGCGTGGCTCCTGAATCTGACATCTCCGAGCAGCCAGCCCACGATCAGGCCGGCGGGCAGACCGATCAGGGCCGCAGGAAGCAGCGCGCCGGATGGCCTCTCTTCCTCCGGCCTTGCCTCGCCCGGGGGCGCGCTCCTGGTCTTTCTTTCCACATCGTACTCGTATGGTTTCATACGATTGACCAGCCGGACGACAAATCCGTCCGCATTCGTGTCCACCGGGCCCGAGTAGGTGGCCTTCTCCCCCACCACAAACACCAGGCGCATCCGGCTCCAATCCGGCAGCGAACGCACGATGGGCCCCACAGGCAGCGCTCCGGCGCGCGGCAGCAGCAGCCCCAGCGCCAGGAAGGAGGCCGCCGTCCCCTCCTCCTCCATCCCCCGCCCCCGCCGCTCGTCTCTCATCTCCACCTCACCGATGGCGGCCCCGGTCCGCTCGGCCAGCTCGCGGATTCCCCCGGCCACGGCTTCGTGATCCATCACCGTGGGGTAGCTCAGGGCCACCTGGGACGGCCCCACATCGGGGGCGAGGACGATGACGGTGAGGTCGTACTCGGCCGGCGCGCCGCCGACGCACACGCCGGCGGAGAGGAGGAGAGCCGATGCCGCTCCCCACAGAGCAATCACCCCAATAGCTGCGGTCCTGGGCCGCTGCTCGGCCATAGCGCCCCTTACTCAGAGAGCACGCCTCTCGGCGTGCTCAATGTGATATGCGCGGCTCGCTCGCAACCTCTGGTGGAGCTGGCGGGATTCGAACCCGCGACCTCTTCCATGCCAAGGAAACGCGCTCCCACTGCGCCACAGCCCCACTCTCATGCAGATTATAGTGACGGGGCCACCGCCTGTCAACCCGACCTGGGTCGCGCTGGCGCGCTGAGCCATGCAATCCTCGTCGCCGGCAGCTCGCCGCAGCTGGCAGACCCGGCCACGTCATAGCCCGCGCCGGCCAACTCTCTCGCCAGGTCCCGAGCCGGGAGGTCCTGCGAGTAGCTGCCGTAGGCGCCGATCGCCAGCGTGCCGCCGGGCTCGACACAGCGCGTCAGCAGCCTCTCAACATATTCCTCAAGCAGGCGCTCCGGAACACAATCATGGAGCGTATACACATAGCGGAACCTCCGGGGCGGCCGCCAGTCCCACGCATTGGCCACCCAGAAGTGATCCGCGTAGTCCGGGAGGCGCTGCCGGGCCAGCTCGATCAGCCCCGCGCCCTGATCGACGCCAAAAGGCGTGAGCGCAATTCCTCGCTCCTTCGCCCACTCCAGGAGGCACTCCAGCAGATAGCCGTTGGCGCAGCCGACATCGAGGAAATCGCCGTCTCCCGCCACGGCCTCGAGGATGATACGCCGCTCTCTGCACCAGCGATCCGGGCCGGCGAGGAAGCCCGACTGCAGGATCGGATCATCCGTCGAGAGATAGGCCTGCTCCACCTCCCGCAGTTGCTGGAGGAACTCCTCCGGCAGCCTGTCGTCTTCCGAGCCCATTCCTGTGTCGTTCCGAACGGCGATTGGGGCCTGTTGAGCGATCGGCTTCCCGGCCGCCGCATGGGCGGCCTCGTCTCGCCCGATCCGCGAGTGGAGGCATCGACGGCGAATTGTACCACGGTCGAGGCCCGCTGCACAAAGAGGACCGCGGCCTCGCTGGGAGAAGACGGATGGGACCGCGAGGGGACTGAGAGAAGCGTCCTCGCCGTCGTTTGGCATAGCAAGACGATGAGGAGGAGTCACATGGTGCGCAAGGCTACGGCAGTCTTGGTGGCGGCGGTTCTCCTAGCCTGCCTGATGGGTGCGGCTTACGCTGCGCCCCAGACGCTCTTGCTGGAGTTCAAGGGCGAGCCCGGCCAGGAGATGAAGCACGACGTCGAGATAGGCTTCGAGATGGACATGAGCGCGATGAATCCCGGGACGGGAGAGCAGGTCTTCGCGCTCAGCCCCAGGTTCTCGGGAGCGCTGGTCACGATCGACCGCGTGATGGAGGTGGCCGACAACGGCGACTTGACCCTCCAGTCGCAGGTCGAGTCGTTCGAACTAACCCTGGATTTGGCGGACCTCCACCTGGACATGTCTCTGCAGGGCCCCGACGGCGGGCCGCCCCAGTTGCTCAAGCTGCCGCCGCTGCCCATCGAAGTCGTCATGTCGAAGCACGGCAAGCCGCTCGCCCTCAAGGGCCTCGACAAGCTCCCCCTCCCGCCCATGCCCGCTGGTCCGGAGGGCAAGCAGTTCGACATCAAGGCGATGATCGAGGGCATGATGGACACCTTCGCGCAGCCCACCTTGCCCGACGGGCCGGTCTCCGTCGGCGACTCCTGGGGCTGGGAGGCCGAGCTCGACCTCAGCAAGATGATGGGGAACATGATCCCGGATATGCCCCCCGAGGCCAAGGCGATGCTGTCCTCCATGAAGATACCGGTGAAGACGACCACCACGCTGGCGGGGCTCGAAACCGTGGGCGGCGTCGAGTGCGCGAAGCTGGTGGCCGATTCGGTCTGGGAGCTTGAGTTCCCGGTCGGCCCCGGCATCATGGTGGAGGAGCGCGGCACCACGACGGTCGTCACGTGGTTCAACCACGCGGCCGGCCACACCGTGAAGGAGGTCGTCGAGGTCGATGTCAACATGAGGGCGGGCACGCCCGACGCGGCCTTCACGCAGATGGAGATGGAGATCCGGGTGGAGTCGATGCTTCGCTGAGCACCCGCCGCAACGTTCTTCGGATGAACAAAACGGGGTCGCCCCGATTCACCGGGGCGACCCTCTCCTTCTGTCCCTTCCTCAGCGGGACCTCACTGGCTCGCCTGGTACTCCCGCCACCAGTCCTCCCACCATCTATCCTGGTAGGCCGGGTCGCTCTTGTCCGCGGCATCGACGTGCCCGTCGGCATAGGCGAACACCGCGAAGTCGGGGTGGTAGTCGGCCACCGCGATCGGCGTCCCCGAGAAGTCCTCCAACTCCATCCACTTGACCCCGAGTGGAACGAGGTACTCCACGACGACCTCGTCCTCGGTGCCGGGGCGCATGAAGACACTCCGACTTCGCACATACTGATCCAGCACCGTCATGAGGTCATCTACGTTGTCCACCGGCGGGAGATTATTCTCATGGTCCGCCAGGTGCATCTGCACCGCGAGCGACACGTTCATCATGTTCTTCATGACCTGATCCAGCTCGGTCCTTCCGGCCTTGAACGTCGACTCGGTGTCGCTGACGGCTTCACCATACTGGTCGCTGCGCGCACCTATCGCGGTGACGTAATCGTCGCCGACCCACATGGACAGGCGGGCCACCTCGTAGCCGGATTGGATGGTATCGTCGACGGCGACCGTTGCCTCCACGATCTCGCCGGCATCCGGCAGTTCGGCCATGATGGCCGGCATGGGCCCATCATACTCGGCCCGCCAGTGGGCCACCAACTGCTCGCGCCCACCCTCGAACTGCCAGTGGAAGTAGGCGTCTTGCAGCCGGTCGGTCTCTGCATCGACCTCCAGGACATTGCGGGCAGAGAGCCGCCACGCCTCGACGGCGGCCCCCACCTCGTGTTTCGGCCATACCGTCTCCCACCCAGTGAAGGTCACGACGGTGACCTCGCGGCCGTCGCGAATCGCTCTCGTCACGCTCACCTCCTGGTCGTCCAGCCCGCCGGCAAGCATCCAGGGCCAGGCGTGGAGGCGGTAGGTATACGGCCACTCGTGGAGGCGCCTCTCATCGGGCCGTGAGAGGTAGTCCGCCACCTCCGCCTCCACCGGCGCGAGGTCTGCCACATAGAGCACATAGAGGAAGTCCTCGTAGAGCGCCGGGTGGCGCGGGCGGGTAGTGTAGAGCCACCACTCCAGCGTGTCGAGGCTTATTCCTTCCGCCCACAAGACGACGCCATCGGCTCCAATCCTGCGCGTGTAGGCGGCTCTAGGACCATAGTACGAGAGATCCAGGGCATTCTCGATCAAGTCGTCCCAGCACTGCTCCGACAGTGCCAGGCCCTCGTCGGTCAGCTCGCACACCCACAGCATCGAGTCCGCACTCGCCATCGCGTGGGCGACATCGGCGAGGATCGCATCGACGTCGCGCTTGCCGAGCCGGCCGGGCATCACGAACAGGCCCAGGCCGAGAACAGCGACCACCGCCGCGGCCGCGGCCCGAACGATCCATTTGCGTCGGCGGGTCGCCGTGCGGGGCGCACCCTCGGCATGGGAACGGGCCATCGCCGACAGCGCCCTCTCTCGTGAGGCGTCATCATAGGCAGGCCGCGCTCTGTCGAGCAGCTCGGCCATCTTCTCGTCGCTCTTGCGGGCCTTCTGTCTGGCCCGATGGAGAAGCGAGTGGACGGCTCGCTCGGATCTGCGAACGACGTGGCTGATGTCCTTCACCGAAAGCTCGTCGACACACTGAAGCACGAGCACTGCCATCTCCGTCTCCGACAGGACGCCGGCCAGCTCTCGCACCTGCCGCTGCGCGTCGAGCCTGGCCGCCGCCCCGGCCGCCAGGTCGTGTTCGTCCTGCTCTCGGGCGACCTCATCGATGGGGACGACGGCCGCCTGGGGGACGGACTTGCGCCTCCTCCGTCGGCGGATCTCCTCCCGAATCTGCCAGCGGGCGATCCCATAGAGCCAGGCGGCGAGCGTGGCCCGCCGCCCGTCGAAGCGATCGATGTTCCTCACCGCCCTGGCCAGCGTCTGCACGACGATGTCCTCGGCGAGCTGCATGTCTTCGGGGAGACGTGAGGCCGCGAAGCGGTGAAGGCCCGGCGCAAAGCGGTCGTGCAGCTCCGCGAAGGCCTCGGCCGAGCCCTCGCGCAGCCCGGCGAGAAGCCGCTCCTCCGCGGCTTCGCTGCTGCGCTGGCTGGCCTGCGCGGCCTCGCTCTCAGCCATCAGGCATCTCCCTTGTCGGTCCGAGATCCAAGACTGCCGTCCCACAGATAATACTGCAGATCGAGCCGAAATGTCGCGGAAAAGCCGGCCTGTGCCCATACGGCCTTCCAGAGCGACGGCCGGCGCAGGCGGTGCGCCGCGTTGTGGCGAAGCCTTGCGGCAGTAGTCCCTGGCTTCCTGCCCCCTGGAGGGAATGGGCGATGAAAGGACTTCTTGCCTTCGCCATTGCAGTCTCCACCGTCGCGCTGGTCTGTGCACCGGCAACATGTGAGGACGACATGCCACTGATCCCGAGAGACGTGCTCTTCGGCAACCCCGACAAGGCGGGCGTCGAGATCAGCCCGGATGGTGCCAAGCTGAGCTACCTGGCACCGGTCGAAGGCGTCCTGAACGTGTGGGTGGGGCCGGTGGATGACCCGGCGGCCGCGAAGCCCGTCACCCATGACAAGAAGCGCGGCATCTTCAACTACTTCTGGGCCTTCACGAACCGCCACATCATCTACCTCCAGGACAAGGAGGGAGATGAGAACTGGCGCGTGTACAGCGTCGATCTCGACTCGGACGAGGTGAAGGACCTCACACCATCGGTGGGAGTTCAGGCCCGCATCCAGGAGGTCAGCCGCCACTTCCCCGAGGAGATCCTCATCGCCCTGAACGACCGCATCCCTCAGCTCCACGACATCCATCGTGTCAACATCGGGACCGGCGAGAAGTCCCTGGTCATGCAGAACGAGGGCTACATCGGCTACATGACCGACGAGCACTACCGCGTGAGACTGGCGGTCCGCATCAGCCCCCAGGCCAGCATGGAGTACTTCCTGCTGGATGCCGAGGGCAAGCCGGAGCCCTTCATGACCATCGGCCCCGAGGACATCCTGACGACGAGCGCGATGGCCTTCGACAAGAGCGGCGATGTCATGTACATGAAGGACAGCCGCGGCCGCAACACCGCGGCCCTCATGAAGCTCGACCTCACCTCGATGGAATCCACCTTGGTGGCCGAGGACCCGAAGGTCGACATCGGCGGCGTGATGATGCACCCCACCGAGAGGACCTTGCAGGCCTATTCCACGGACTACACCCGGGTGGCGTGGCATCCGCTCGACGAGGCCGTCGGAGCGGACCTGGACGTGCTGCGCACCGTCGCCGACGGCGATGCCTGGGTGGTCAGCAGGACGCTGGACGACAGCGTGTGGATGGTCGCCTTCACCATGGACACCGGCCCCGTGCGCTACTATCGGTACGACCGAGAGTCGAAGCAGGCGACCTTCCTCTTCACCAATCGACGGGAGCTGGAAGACCAGCCGCTGGTCCGCATGTATCCGGTCGTGATCGAGGCGCGGGATGGGCTCGAACTCGTCAGCTATCTCACGCTGCCGCCGGGGACCGACCCCGACGGCGACGGCCGCCCCTCGCAGCCGGTCCCGCTCGTGCTGTGGGTGCATGGCGGGCCATGGGCCCGAGACTCGTGGGGCTACAACTCCGTCCACCAGTGGATGGCCAACCGCGGCTACGCGGCCCTGAGCGTGAACTACCGCGGCTCGACCGGATATGGCAAGGACTTCATCAACGCCGCCAACGGGGAGTGGGGACGGAAGATGCACGACGACCTCATCGACGCGGTGGGGTGGGCGGTGGCAGAGGGCATCGCCGATGAGGACAAGGTCGCCATCTCCGGGGGGAGCTTCGGCGGGTACGCGACACTGGTGGGCATGACGCAGACTGCCAAGGTCTTCGCCTGCGGCGTGGACTTGGTCGGCATCTCCAACCTCGTCACCTTCATGGAGAACATGCCGCCCTACTGGATGCCCATGCTGCCGCTGCTCAGGGACCGCGTCGGCGACCACACGACGGAGGAGGGGAAGGCACTCCTGCTCGAACGCTCCCCGATTGCCTATGTGGACCGCATCAGCAAGCCGCTGCTCATTGGCCAGGGCGCGAACGACCCGCGGGTCAAGCGACAGGAGTCAGACCAGATTGTCGCCGCCATGCAGGAGCGCGACATCCCCGTCACCTACGTCATCTACGGCGATGAGGGCCACGGCTTCGCCCGCCCCGAGAACTCCACCTCCTTCATGGCGGTTGCCGAGGCCTTTCTGTCGGCCCACCTCGGTGGCCGCTTCGAGCCCATCGGCGATGACTTCGAGGGCGCCAGCATCGAAGTCCCCGCCGGCGCCGACCAGGTGCCCGGCCTGGCGGAGGCGCTGGCAGAGCGAGCGGAGTAAGGAGAGGACGACATGCCAATAGTCACAGTTTCCGGTCCCCGCATCACCCTCGAACAGAAGCGG
>JALGXV010000413.1 GCA_029821885.1 Candidatus Hebobacteria bacterium | reverse complement strand
CTTGCGGCCCCGCTTCGGCAGCGTGCTGCCGAAGCGAAGAACTCCGGTCACACGTCCGGGATGCCTCCCTCATGCTCGCCTGTCGCCAGACTGACGCGGAAGCTGACCGATGAATTCGCGGGAGCGTCCCAGCCCTCCCCCGTGATGAACTCGTCCTGGACTTCCGTGATCTTCAGATCGTCCCATGTGAGGCGCTTCGTTCGCCACCTAAGGCCTGCTTCGCCATAGGCGACGAGCCGAGTGTAGTCGGCGAAGACGAGGATGCCCTGAGCAGCCACTGGGCGGACGTCGGTAATTGGATCCGCAGCTATGGGCTCCCACACCTCTGGATCACTCACCCGAACCCAGTATCCTGCTCCTCTCGCCACCACACAGAGGGCCTGGGGGTCTGGTGTTGCGAACATGCCCGACACTCCCTTCGGGGTAACACGGCCGAAGGCGAAGGACCCCAGCCACGGCTGTCCGGCATCAGGACGCACCTCAGCGATGATGCCATCCCGGCCGCCCTCCTTTGACGCTCCAGGATAGTAGTAGCACGGCAGGGTTCGGCACCCGGGGGCCGAGGTGAGCTCGCGGCACTCGTAGGAAGACGGGAATGTCGTGTCCATCTTCGTTGCTCCGGCGGCCCGCTCTCGAAGTCCGGTCTCCCCCCCTCACGCCCTCATCCCCTCCCACTCTCGCGCCGCCGGGGGGCCGGTGTCAAGGGCCGGACTGAGTAAGGTGCCGGGTGTCGTTGCGGCGGAGGATGCGGAAGGTGGACTCGGATCCCTCCAGCTCCCAGATGCCGGTGTGGTCGATCGGGAGGTAGTTCCCTAGAGAGGAGAGCAGCCCAGGGCAGAGCGTCGTGAGGATCACGTTGTTCACCACACCGTGGGCGACGATGGCGATGTCGCCCCCGTCCCCATCGGCGACATGGCGGGCGACCACGGGCCGGACTCGCACGGCGACCTCGTCGAGGCTCTCTCCCTCGGGAAGGCAGACATCGGTGCGGCCTTCCCCCCACTGTGCCACAACTCGATCCCACTCTCGGTGGTCCTCTGGTCCCCATCGCCAGAGTCTCCCCATCTCGATCTCCCTCAGCTCTGGCTCCACGACGAGGGGCGCGCCGACGGCCGCCGCGAGCGGCCGCGCCGTCTCCGCCGAGCGCTTCATGGCGGAGCAGAGGACGCGGTCGAGCGCGGAGTCCTTCAGTGCCTCGGCGAGACACGCCGCCTGCGCTCGGCCGGTCGCGTTCAGCGGCGGATCGCAGCCGGGGTCGAGGTATACATCGGGCTCGGCATGGCGGATGAGAAGCAGTCGCATGGCCTACCGGTTCCTTCGTCGATGGGCCAGCTCCTTTCGCAGCTTCGGCAGACATTTGGGCAGGAGGCACGCCGCCGAAGCGCTGGAGACGGGGGCAGGACCTCGGAGGCCCTGCCCCTTGTTCATCTCACCTGTGCCGATTGCCGCATCATGCTGACGGTGGCCGTCGCCTTGCCGTGCTGCTTACCAGTCTGCCGGCAGCATCCCCTGTTCTTTGAGGAAGTCGATGTCGTCCACGCGGTAGATGGCGGGGAGCTTGTACTCCCCGTTCTTGATCTCGTCCTTCGGACCGTAGAAGCGGGCCAGGCGATTGCGATGCGGCTTCTTCACCAGGCCGGCCGCAGGACACTCTCCCGCGGCCGGCCGTTTGCTCTGCTATCGAGGCCCTACTGCCGCGCCATGACCTGGCGCATGGTGGCCTCGTCGTCCTTGATCAACTCGCCGCTGACATCGAAGACGACCTGACGGAGCGTGCCGGTGAACTCGAACGGCGGCGTGTAGTCTGGCGTGATGGGCGAGCCCTCCTTGCGCCCCACCGTGATGCCGCCGGCGAGCGTGATGAGCAGGGGCATGGTGAGCGGGACGTCGACCTGCCCGACGAGCTTCTTGTTGATGTAGAGCTGCGCGCGGCCGGGCGCGCCCTTGCCGGCGCGGACGTCGGGCTTGCCGGTGGGCTCGAACTCGAAGCCGAGCTCGACCTCGCCCTCCGGCACCTCGTCCGTGGACTCGACGTGGAACAGCTCCGCGGCCACGTAGTTGTAGGCGTAGTGCAGCTTCTTGTCCTTCACGTAGAGCGTGTAGCCGCCCTCCACCCCGCCGTGCGAGGCGAGCGCGCCCTCG
>JALGXV010000128.1 GCA_029821885.1 Candidatus Hebobacteria bacterium | reverse complement strand
TGTAGATCTTCATCGGGTCTCCCTCGCCTGGAAGTGGAGCCGCCGCCCAACCGGCGGGCGAGCGCGGCCGACGTCCAAGGCAACTTCCCCCCGGGGGCGCGCTGGTCCTTCGCCGGAACGGCCAACGGCAGGATGCTTCGCTGACAGCTGAGGCAGGAGGCAAGCTCCTGCCCAACGGAATAGAACGGCCCACCTCCGCCCGGCTGCGGCCGACCTCAGGCCGCCGGCCACACCTCAGAGGGGAGTTTGGGGAAGAGGATATCGAGCAGCGTGACGGCCTCGCCGTACGCCTCGCAGTCGGCGTAGGCGTCGCGCAACTCCTGGAGCGAGCGGTATCCGAAGAGGAGCTGGAGGAAGGTGAGGAATGGGAAGGAGGCGGAGGCGCCCTCGGCTGGCTCCCAGGCATCCACCTTCTTGAGCTTGCCGCGGGCGAAGCTGAGACGGAGGCCATCGCGGTAGAAGCTCAGCTTCAGCTCGCTGGTGTGACCGACCGCGATGGACTCGGCCAGGCGGCTCTCCAAGACGGGCGCGATGTGCCTCAGAAAGCCCGGCAGGTCGGCCACGCGGACGTAGTAGGCATACGGACCCCACGTGCTCTGGAGGGAGCCCGGCGCGGCCCGGAAGATCGGGTGGGCCTCCGAGGCGAAGAAGGCGATCCACGAGAGTTTCTTCTTCGCGCGGACGGCCTGCCTCTGCCCGTAGTTGGCGAGGTAGCGCAGCACGCTGGGGGTGACGGCAAGCCAACTGACACCGGACGCCAGCTCGTAGGGCCCCGCGCAGATGGTCTCCTGCCTGCGGGCGCCCCCGCGCTCGTGCACGAGGAAGCCGACCCGCCGGCCCCCCGCCGTCTCGATCACGCGCAGCTCCCGGTGAGAGGAGCCTCCCCGACGGCGGCCGTCGAGCTCGTACCGCCACATCTCCAGGTCCCGCGCGCCCGAGACCAGATAGCGGCCCATGCCATGCTCGTAAGTGCGGGCGATGAAAGCAAGGTCGTCACGGGTCGCCCGCCGCACCCGGAAGGGCTCCTTCTCTCCCTTCTTCAGCTTCGGCACCGCCGAGGTGTGCAGGCGGTGGCCGGTGATCATATCGAGGCCCATCTCATAGCCTAACCGCCGGTAGAAGTAGGGGATGCCCCCGATCATCTGCACCTGGTGGCCGGCCGCTCGGCTCCACTCGTGCGCGACCTCGAACTGCGCGCGTATCAGCCCTCGCCGCCGAAACTCCTTCTTCGTGCCCACGAGTTCAGGTATGCCGAGGGGAACGGTGACGCCGCCGTACGACAGCACGCTCGGGATGAGGCACAGCGTGGAGACGATCTCGCCCGCGCCAGTGTCCTCCACCAACGTGAACCACCCCGGCCCGCACGTCGGATGCATGTCTGACAGCAGATCGCGGGTCCAGTTCCGAAGCTCCACGGGCAGGTCATGCTCGCCGCTGTGCATCGCCACATTGAAGTCCGCGATGGCCTTGCGATCCCGCCGCGTCGCCTGCCGGAGCACCAGCCCGTCGCCCAGCTCGCGCGGGGTGAGTTGTGGTAGGTACGTCTTTCGGGCCACGTCGCTTTCCTCCCAAGTGTAAACACACACGCCTGCCTCTCCCCACGTGCGTGTCCGCGTGAAGAAAAGCAGGCGCGTCGAGGGCCGAGATCGCGTTTCTCCTGCCGGATGAGTATCGTTTTGTCGCTGGTCGGCCGGCCTCACTCTACCGCGCCCGGCCGAAGCGAGTCAACCCCGCCCCGACGCCTCGCTCGCCACGCCGGCAGCCTGCTCCCGAAGCAACGCAACCTGCCATGGCCGTACTGCGGGCGGGGGGCGGGTCCCGGACCGTCGAAGCCTCCGAATGTGAGGGGGCGTGCGGGATTTCGGACGGATTCGCATTAGTACACAGATAGAGGCGCACTGGCGCGAGAGCTGGGAGAGGGCGAGTGTCGATGGGGGAGGCCGACGTATCGAGGGGGACGACTGGCGGCGCGGAGCAGGCCGCAGCCCTCTTGGTCGAGGGCCTGCGGGTCGGTGACGATGGGGCCTGCGGCCGGCTCTACGACGACTTCGGGGAGCCCCTCCACCGGTACGTCGCGAGGCTGCTGCGGACGGGGGACGAGCTGGCGGAGGACGTTATGGTGCAGACACTCGCCGAGGCGGTCTGCAACATCGAGCGCTTCGACCCGCGTCGATCAACTTTCCGAGCCTGGCTGTTTGGGATCGCGAGGCAGCGGGCGCGGGAGGAGCTTCGCCGGCTGAACAGGCGCAAGGCCGTGCCGGCCAGCGCGCAGGTGTCGCTGGAGGCGCTGCCAGAGCAGGCCGGGGCGGAGGACCTAGCGGCGAAGTCGGCGGCACGGCTGGACGCGAGGCGACGGGTGCGGGAGATCAGGAACTGTCTCTCGGGCCTCGAGATGGAAGTGCTGGTGCTCCGCTGCGTCCACGAGTACTCGCTCAGGGAGATCGGCCACATCATCGGCCGCTCCGGGCGAGCGGCCGAATCGCTGCTGCGCCGGGCCAAGCAGAAGGCCCGGGAAAGGCTGGACCGCGATGAAGAGTGACCGCTGTGAGAAAGAGCTCGGCGAGCTGCTGGAGTCGGGCGATCCGGTGCGGCCGCCGGGGGCCGGCGCGAGGTCGCGGGCCGTCGCCGCGATGCAGCGGGCCGCCGCGCAGGGGCCGGCCGACTCCCTGCTCGACCGCATCCACGGAGAGGGGGGAAGGAAGATGCGACGATCCGCCTATGTGGTTGCGTTCCTCCTGGTGATGGTCGTGGCTGTTGCCGGGGTCCTCAGTCGCTCGCAGCGCGTAGACGCCATGGCGCTGCTGACGAGCGCGGCAGAGGCAATGGAGCAGGCGCCATCGGTGCGCACCGTCGGGTATGGATGTACGCCGGACCCGTCGTCGCCCACTGGCCACAGGATGGCCTCGGAGCCGATTGAGAGGATATCGAGAAACCGAGCAAGTGAGAGAAGAGCAGAATCGTGCTTCTGGAGTGTCTGGCATGGTAGGGGTAGGGGACAGGGGTGGGCGCGCCGGATAGACCTCGACAAGAGGGAGTGGTGGTGGTGCAGTTTCGACACGCACATCTGCTACAGGGCTGACATCAGTGAGGTCATGCCCGAGGCTCAGATACAGCTGCGCTACACCCGAGAGTGGGCCAAGAAGAGGCTGCCTCTGCAGCCCGTGAACGACCTGGAGTTTCTGTCGGACAAGCACGAATCGGTAGAGACGGAGATGCGTGACGGACGCAAGGTTGCCGTCATCACGGTTACGGGTACGTTCGTGAGGGAGCCTACTCCGCACGCGGAGCGCCACGTCTTCGAGGTCGATATGGCGACGAACCACCTGCTCACGAGAAAGCGCTTCGCGAAGGCCGAAGGCAGCGAGGAGCAGCTGCTCGAGTCCACCTCGGTGGAGTATGACGTGCCTGTCCCCGGCCCTCCGAAGGAGGCGAAGGTAGTGACCGCGACGGCCAGAGTGGTGGACCTGGGGGAGTACTTCAAGCTCCAGATGATCGCCCCTGATGGCACAGAGATCATGCACGGCAAACACCGGAAGTAGACCGGATGGAGCAGGCCTACCAGATACTCGCGGAGATGGGGCGAGGCTCGGCCCCGATGAGGGCCGCCTTTGCGACATTCGCAGCCGCGCGTCGCTGCTTGCAGGCGGTGCACAGCCGGACCCGGTTGTCGAAGGGCGCGGCCGCTAGCTCGCCCTTGTTCGACATGTGCTGGGTGTGGTCGCCTAGTGAGGACTCTCCACTGAACCAGGTCGACGTCGGCTGCGGCGACGAGGCCGAGCACTGCTCAGAAGTGCGGGGGCCCGCTGCCTGGGGGGAGCATGCCGGACCGGTGCTGGGGCCGGTAGCTGCTCCTTGACTTCGTCCGCTGGCGCTTTCACAGGTGAGAGGTTCGCGAGGAAGCAGGCCACGCCGACGAAGATCGCTCCGCCCACGATGTTGCCGAGGCTCACGGCGATCAAGTTCTGCGTCCACATCGTGACCCAGTTGAGGGAAGTCAATTGCAGTGCAGTCAACCCGCAGGCCTCTCGCGCGGAGGCGAACCCGGCCGCGAAGATTCCCGCCGGGATGAAGTACATGTTGGCCACGCAGTGCTCGAACCCCGAAGCGACGAAGGCCATGATGGGGAAGAAGACGCCGAGAATCTTGCCGGCAACAGACTTGCTGGCCATCGCCATCACCACGGCCAGGCACACGAGCCAGTTGCAGCCTATCCCCCGGAAGAAGAAGGCGACGTTGTGATTGACCCCCTCCACCTGGGCGCCGCTTACTTTGGCGGCGGCGATGGTGATCGCGGTGCCGCCGACCGGGCCCGCCAACAGCGCGGAGCCCTTTACGATGATCAGCGCCAGCGCCACCGACCCCACCAGGTTCCCCGCATAGACGATCCCCCAGTTCCTCAGCAGACCGGCCAGGCCTATTCGCCTCGAACAGAGGGCCACCGTCATGAGGTTGTTGCCGGTGAACAGCTCTGCCCCCGCAACGACCACCAGCATCAGCCCAACCGTGAAGGCGGCGCCCATTGCGACTCGCTGAAGGCCCCACGATGTCCAGGTGCCTGTCGCGACCGTGGTCGCAAGGTGAGCGCCGAACCCTATGTAGGCTCCCGCCAGGATGCCGAGAAGGAACATCCGTGGGGTCGGCAGCTTCGCCTTTGCCTCTCCGGCCGCCGCCAGCGCTTGAGCAGTCTCAGCTGGTGCGCGCGACATGGACACGCTCCGATCTTCGATTCAATGGCGAGAGGGTGCTCTTGCCAGCGCCCTCCGGTCAGAACTGGCCGTCATGCGACACGGCGTCTAGCGGTCGTTGCGGCCTCCTTGTGGTCGCCCGCAGGAACCGGGGAGGCGTCCCGACTCTCTTCCACGGTCGGGCCTACCCGGATCGAGTGGGCTTTGCGCAGCCTCCTCTTTGCCGTCGTTTCTGTCGTGTGGCACCGGCCGCAACACCAGATCTGACATACAGAGTCATAGCAGTAGCCTTCATATGAGCACTGGGGACATCTCTCGACTGCCAGCGGACCGACCATGGCTCCAACTCCTTCCCGCCCGACGCGCGGCCGACGCGCCGGGTGTACCGGAGGCGTTCGAGTGGCGCGCTGGAAAACCGACGCGCTCGAAGCCGCGCGCCCGCTTCGATTATGCCGGAGCTTTCAGGTGGCGCGATACTGTGGAAGTCCACATTGTGGGAGACCACAGTGCTCGGCTGTCGAGCGTCCTGAAGAAAGAGAGACCCTGCGCGGCCGCCGCGGAATCGCTGGGCAGGCCGGGCTACCGACTTCGCATTGCCCTCGCGGGGCTGTTGCCGGACAGGCTGACCTCGCGGCCGGAGGCCACAACGGCGACCTCCTCCACCTCGCGCCCGGGGGACGTCGCCGACGCCTCGTCATTCGCGATGGTCTCTGCGAGATGGAGGAGCCTGGACAGGGCGGCCTCTGGCGTGCCGCGGCAGTTCACTTCGATCTGCACTTGTGTCTCTGGGTCGCCGGCCCACGGGCGCGCCCAGGCCGCGACCCAGGAGACGTGCCCATCACCGCGTGGTGTGCGGGAAGGCCCGCCGTGCTGGGTGATCTTCCAGCCCGCGCGCTCCAGCCTGCCAATCGCACTCTGAACTGCCATCGTGCGCCTCGTCCTACCGGTGTCCCACCGGGGTCGCTTGCGCATGCCGCCCCGGTTCTCGCTCTCAACCACTCTGATCATGACCCCACTCAGCTCGGCCGCGCTATCGTGGAGGACCACATTGTGGTTAACCACAGGTATCCCGTCGGCGCCCCATCGCAAGGAGCACGCCCCACCATCGCGTCGGCGGGGCGCCTGATCCACGTGGGATGTTTCCCCTCTGGCTACGTGTTTCCGGAGACGACGCCCTTGCGGACCGCGTACCTGACGAGGGCAGCCTGATCTCGGAGGCCGAGCTTCCTCATGATGCTCGCGCGATGGACCTCCACCGTTCTCACCGCGATGCCGAGCTCGGCCGCCACCTGCTTGTTGAGCCGGCCCTCGGCCACGAGCTGCAGGACTTCACGCTCCCGCGCCGTCAGCAGTTGATAGTCATCTCGATCCGGGGCCGTTCCTCGCGCCTTTCGCATGTGCTCGTCGACCAGCTCTCGGTCGATGCTTGGGCTGAGGAACGGGTCGTCCGGTCGACCGGCGCGAACCGCGGCGACGAGTTCGACATCCGCGTCCTGCTTCCGTACATAGCCTGAGGCACCGGCCTGCAATGAGTGCAGCACGTGCTCCAGGTCGGTGTACATGCTCAACATCACGACCCTGGGCGAGGAGGGGAGCGAGGTCAACCGACGCGTCACCTCAATGCCGTTGAGATCTGGCATCGCGATGTCCATGACCACCACGTCAGGGCGAAGCCTCTCGGCCGCCTCCAGCGCCGACCGCCCGTCGCTCGCCTCGCCCACCACTCTGAAGTCGTCCTCCCCGGCAAGCAAGGCGCGGAGCCCTTGCCTGACGATGGTATGGTCATCGGCCAGGAGGATCCTGATGCTAGCCACCGTCACTGCCGATCTGCCGGCACCCAGACATGAACTCTCGTTCCTTCGCCCGGCGTCGAGTCAATGCGGAATGTGCCCCCCACCTCCGCCGCCCGTCGCTCCATGCTGAGCAGTCCGACCCCGTGGACGGCCATGTCACGTGCTGTCATCTGCGCGGGGTCGAAACCCACCCCGTCGTCGGCCACCGTCATGTGCACCTGCTGGCCCTCTTCGGCGAGTGTGACCTCTACCTTCTGCGCATTGGCGTGCTTGACTGCATTCGTCAAGGCTTCCTGGCCTATGCGGTAGAGCGCCGTCTCCACCTCGGCGGGGAGACGGCGGTCGAACCGGGATGTCTCCACCGTGACCTCGATACCGGAGGCGCTGGCAATATCTCGGGCGCAGGCGTTCAGCGCCGCGGTCAGGCCGAGGCTGTCCAGCGCCGGTGGCCGCAGGTCGAGTACGATACGCTGTACCTCATCCATGCCCTCGTCGATCAACGCCCGCGCGCTCTCCAGGTGTGCCTTCGTCGAGGCCCCGTTGCGGCTGAGCTCACGCGCGGCCGCCGCAACATCGAGCTTCATCGCGGTGAGCGCCTGCCCGAGCCCATCGTGCAGCTCCCGCGCAATGCGCTCTCGTTCCTGCTCCTGCGCTCTTGCCACACGAGCGGAAAGGGCCTCGAGCCGCTTGCTTCGCGACTCCATCTCGCGCAGCAGTTCCGCGCGCTGCACCGTCTCGTAGAACGCCTGCGCTATCTGCGCGACTTCATCACGACCCCCGACAGCAGGCTCCGCCGGTGGCGGTCCTCCATCGGCCAGGCGACTGATCTGCGACCGTAGCTTTCGCAGGGGGATCGTCACAGACAGCGAAAGGGCGAGGCCCAGTGCAAGCGCGAGCACCCCGAGGGCCGCGATGAGTGTCACCGTGAGGGTACGCGTCTGCCGCGCCCGAGTCGTGGCGAGCTCTCGCTGAAACTGAGCGTGCTCCTCGGCTCGCGCCACCAGCTTGTCGAGCGCGGCGACCGCGGCCGCCGCCTTGCCGCGCAGCACGCTGTCGGCAGCCGCAGCACCCTCCTCGCCGTGCAACCCCACACCTGTGAGGAATGCCTCGTCGAGATCGCGCAGCGCTGCATCGACGCCCTCGAGAACGGCTTGTTCCTCCACTGCGAGGTGGAGCCGTCCCAGCTCCGCCCGCACCTGTGCGAGGTGCTGGCGGCACTCCCGCGCCTCCTCCAGATACCTGGGCTCTCCCCGCAGCAAGTAGTTCTTCTGCGCCCGCACCTGATCCAGGACCGCGGCCTTCAGCTCCAGTCCTGTCACGGCCCGCTCCGAGTAGGCCTCGATGGCCGCCTCGTAACGTGTCTGTGCGTCGCGCAGGCCGTTGATGGCCAACACGCCAATGAGGCCGATCAGTGCAGTCATGGCCAGGAATCCGCCGACCAGACGCGTGCCAATGCTCAGTCTCATAGGACTCCAGGACGATGTCGAGGCCAGAGGCACTGCGAGGAAGGCCTTCGTCCCGCTCTGTCAGCAGGTTTCTCTTTTGAGACAACGGTCTCCTGTGCGGCCCGAGCCGTTAGTGGCGCTGGCGAGGGAGGGGCTCGCCGGGGCGCAGCTCCCCCGGACTTTGCACGCCCTCCAGTCCTCTGCTACTATACTCTGCAGCACTGCGAGAGGAGGAGCCGAGTTGGCCTTGCTGCGTTGGTCATAGCCCCTGTAGGGGAGGACGCCGACGCCGGTGCGCAGACAACACGCCTATCGGCGACCAGTGGCGGACGCAGCGATTGTCGCCGGCGGTGCCGAGTGACAGTCGCGAGAGCCGCTGCTGGGCAGTGGCCGGGACAATCCACAAACCCGGTCGAGGTCCGGAATCCCGGCTGGAATGCCGGGAGGAAGTCGGAGCCGAAAGTAGTCGCCGGCGCGAGAGCCCGGCGGCGAACTGGCCTCTGTCTCTGCTAGCCCGGGACCCTTAGGGGGAGAGCGAACCGCACCCTACCCCTCGATACGACATC
>JALGXV010000412.1 GCA_029821885.1 Candidatus Hebobacteria bacterium | reverse complement strand
GTGACGACCCAAGTGTGGCGCTGGTTCAGACCCTTGGTAACGCTGGCGAAATTATTAGTCCGCTGTGATGGGATGTCAAGCCTTGACCATTGACTAATGTTGCGATTGGGGTGCAGAGTAGCGAGTATCCGCCGTTCGGTTTCGACTAGCTTGAGAAGGGAGGCGGGAGATGTCCGCAGAAGCTACCGTCGCTCCAGCGCCGGGCTATCCCCTGCGCTACGACGTGCAGTACGCCGAGGAGCTGTCCCGATGGCTCATCTTCGTCAAGTGGCTGCTGGCGATACCCCACTTCATCATCCTGTATGCGCTGGGCATCGCCGCCGCCGTGATTGGGCTCATCGCCTTCTTCGCCAGCCTGTTCACCAAGCGCTATCCGCGCGACCTGTTCGACTTCGTGGTGAACGTCAACCGCTGGGGCGCCAACGTGGGCGCGTACTTTGGGCTGTTTCGGGACGAGTACCCGCCGTTCTCCTGGGAGCCGGGCCAGTACGCGGTGATGTATGAGGTGGACTACCCGGAGGAGCTGAACCGCTGGCTGCCCCTGGTCAAGTGGCTGCTGGCGTTCCCCCATGTCATCGTGCTGTTCTTCCTTTTTGTGGCGGTCTATGTCGTCTACATCATCGCCTGGTTCGCCATCCTCATCACCAAGCGGTTCCCCCGCGGCCTGTTCGACTTCATCGTGGGTGTTAACCGCTGGAATCTTCGGGTAAGTGCCTACACCAGTCTCCTGCGGGATGAGTACCCTCCCTTCAGCCTGCGCTAGCCGTCCGGCTGTAGTAGCATGACCTAAACCTTGCCATGGGCGAGACTGCCGCCAGGCAGCAGTTGATGGCACGGAGCCCTTTTCGGGTGGGTGATGGCTTCAGAGGAAAGTAAGGTGGCTGTGGGCCACCCAGCCACCGTTGGGCGCCCCATCTCCTACTCCGTGGCCTATCCCGAAAGGCTCTCGCGACGGAAGGGCGCGCAGCGGGCGCTGGGCGCCCTGGTCACCTGGATCGTGCCGGTGGGCCTGGGATACGTCAGCGCCGCCTTCTTCTGGGGGCTGCCGGTCCTCATCGGCTCCCTCATAGCCGCCGGGGTTATCGGCTTGCCGCTTGTCATGGCCGCTCGTATCCGGGGCAAGGGTCTGCAGCGCTTCCTGGCGGAGGACGGCCCGGCCCTGGAACGCCACGCTCAGTACGCCATCGCTGCCGCCTCCTACGCCCTGTTCCTGACCGACGCCTCGCCCAAGCAGGCGATCGGCGCCTCGGTACGGCTGGAGATCAGGCGCGGAGGCGATTTCGGCTGGCTGCGGGCCGCGGTCACCCCAGTCTTGTTGTTGCCGCATATCCTGCTGCTGGCCCTGTTCGCCTTCGCGTTCATGCTCATCATACCGGTGAGCGCCGTCTTCGCTGTCGTTCTTGAGCGCTACCCCCGCTGGTTCTTTGGGTTCACGGCGGGCTATCTCCGCTGGATAGCCAGAGCCCTCGGCTACTGGCTATCGCTCACCGATCGCTATCCGCCCTTCTCCTTTCGGGAGGACGTGTAGGCCTGGCCGACACAGGCCGTCGAATCCATCGATTCCCTGTGCTACGATGGCGTTGATTTCATGGCCGTAGACCAGCGCGCCCTGGACTCCATCGCTCTAAGCCGCGACGAGTACGATCTCATCGTCTCCCACCTGGGCCGCGAGCCCAGCGAGGTCGAGTTGGGGATATTCGGCGCTCTTTGGAGCGAGCACTGCGGCTACAAGAACTCGCGCCCCCTTCTGCGTCAGCTCCCGGCCGAGGGCTCCTACGTGCTCACGCGACGCGGCGCCGAGAACGCCGGCGCCGTCGACATCGGCGATGGCATGTGCGTGGTGATGAAGATCGAGTCCCACAACCACCCGTCTGCCATCGAGCCGTACCAGGGGGCGGCCACCGGTGTCGGCGGCATCGTGCGGGACATCTTCGCCATGGGCGCGCGTCCCATCGCCATCCTGGATTCCCTCCGCTTCGGCCCCTTGGAGGACCTGCACAACCGCTATCTGTTCGGCGGCGTGGTCGGTGGCATCGGCGGCTACGGCAACTGCCTCGGTATCCCCACTGTGGGCGGCGAGGTGGTCTTCGAGGATGCCTACTCGGCCAACCCGCTGATCAACGCCATGTGCGTCGGCGTCGCACCCA
>JALGXV010000127.1 GCA_029821885.1 Candidatus Hebobacteria bacterium | reverse complement strand
CGGGCGAGATCATGGCCGATGTAGGTCCGTTCCTCACCGGGGTCGGCGTGTTCGTCGACAGCAGTGTCGAGGAGGTGCGGAGCGCGCTGCGAGCCAGCGGCTGCACCGTCGCTCAGCTGCACGGCGGCGAGGCCGCGGAGTTCGTGGAAGCTCTTCGCCCCTATTCCGTCGTCAAGGCCGTCAGAGTGGCCGATTCGCTTGACGAGCTCGTTCCCCCCGAGTATAAGAGATCCAAGGCGATACTGCTGGACACCTATGTTCCCGGGCAACCGGGGGGGACGGGAAAGCGTTTCGATCCGGCAGTGGCCGCACGTTTGGTGAAGGAGGGCTGGCGCGTGATAGTGGCGGGCGGGCTGACGCCTGGCAACGTCGGCGAGGTGGTGGCTGCTGTTCGGCCCTACGGTGTTGATGTGAGCACGGGCGTCGAGGCGACGCCCGGCAGGAAGGACCCCCAGAAGGTGGCGGAATTCATCGCCGCAGTACGGGCGGCCGATGGAAGGGCCGGCTGAGATGCCGCCGCGCTCTGAGCACTCCTCGGCCTTGGAAGGATCCCATTTCGGCCGTTTCGGTGGCATCTTCGTCCCTGAGACAATCATGCCCCCGCTGCTTGAAGTGGCGGAAGCCTACCACTCCGCTCGCAGCGACCCCGAGTTCGGCCAGCAGTTGAACGCACTGCTGCGAGACTACGTGGGACGGCCTACGCCTCTCTACTTCTGCCGCCACCTCACGGAACACTGCGGCGGCGCGAAGATCTACCTCAAGCGCGAAGACCTGTGCCACACCGGGTCGCACAAGCTCAACAACGCAGTCGGGCAGGCGCTGCTCGCCCAACGAATGGGGCGCAGTCGCCTCATGGCCGAGACGGGGGCCGGGCAGCATGGCGTGGCGACCGCGACCGTGGCAGCGCTGTTCGGGATGGAATGCGACATCTACATGGGCGAGGAAGACGTCCGGCGACAGGCGCTCAACGTGTATCGGATGCGCCTGCTGGATGCCCGCGTGATTGAAGTGACCTCCGGCAGCCGAACGTTGAAGGACGCGATCAACGAGGCATTCCGGGTTTGGATGGCGACGGCCGACACGACCTACTACCTGTTCGGCACGGCCGCAGGGCCCCATCCGTACCCCACCATGGTGAGGGACTTCCAGTCAGTCGTCGGGCGCGAAGCCCGGCAGCAGATGCTGGAACAGGAGGGGCGTCTTCCCGAGTGTCTCGTCGCGTGTGTGGGCGGGGGGAGCAATGCGATCGGCCTCTTCCACCAGTTCCTTGAGGACGACGTCCGCATGGTGGGGGTCGAGGCGGCCGGCAGGGGCTTGCACACGGGTGAGCACGCTGCGTCGCTGAGCGCAGGTTCCGAAGGCGTGCTCCACGGAGCGCGCACGAAGATCCTGCAGACCGAGGAGGGTCAGATCCGGACGACTCACTCGGTGGCCGCAGGGCTTGACTATCCCGGCGTCGGGCCCGAGCACGCTCTGCTTCAGAGCGCCGGCCGCGCCGAATATGTCGGCGCCACCGATGACGAAGCTTTGGATGCTTTCGAGGCCCTCACGCGGTTCGAAGGTATCATGCCCGCCTTGGAGAGCGCGCACGCAGTCGCACACGCCATGAAGATGGCGGCCGGCCTTGGGCGGGACGCCGTCGTGCTCGTGAACCTCTCCGGCCGCGGGGACAAGGACATCGGTGAGGTACAGCGCGTCCTGGCGGAGCGGGGCCGATGAGCCGCATAGAGGCCTGCTTCGAGAAGCTCGGCCAGCAGAAGCAGGGAGCGCTGATCGTATTCACTGTCGCAGGCCACCCGACCCCTCAGCTCAGCTCGGAGTTGCTCATCGCCATTGCGGACGCCGGTGCAGACGTCATCGAGCTGGGCCTTCCCTTCTCGGATCCTCTTGCGGACGGGCCTGTGATACAGGCCGCCTCTCAACGGGCGCTGGCGGAGGACATGACACCCGGCCGAGTGTTGGCGTTGGCGGCCGAGTTCCGCGCCGAACGCGACGTACCACTCGTTTTGATGACGTGCTACAATCCGATCTGTCAGTTCGGCCTGGAGAGGTTCGGGACCGATAGCGCCGCGGCCGGAGTTGACGGAGTGATCGTCACCGACCTGCCGCCGGAGGAGGCCGAGGACTGGGTCAAGGTCGCGCGGAGAAGCGAGACGGACACGATCTTCCTCCTGTCTCCGAATAGCCCGGCCCCGCGCGTGAAAAAAGTGGTTGACCTTGCGAGTGGCTTTGTGTACTGTGTTTCTCGGATGGGGGTCACGGGAGCGCGTGCAGAGCTGCCAGCCGACCTCGCGGAGCTAGTGACCCGCATCCGTAGAGAGACAACCAAGCCGATTGCCGTCGGGTTCGGTGTATCTCGGCCCGAGCATGTGACCGACGTATGTCGGGTCGCCGACGGCGCGGTCGTGGGCAGTGCCGTGGTGTCGCTTATCGACCGGCAGGCAGGGTCGGCGGGACTCGCTGACACGGTCGGAGCGTTCGTTCGTGAGCTTAAAGCGGCGACGAGAGGCGGGCGCGTGACGAAGGCGGATCCGCTGTGAGATGGACGCGGATATGAGGAACGGCGGACGCGAGTAAGGGGAAAGTCATGTTCTCGAGAATCGCCCTGGCGAAGATGATTGACCACTCGATTCTCCGGCCCGATGCTACCGAAGATGACGTCATCCGATACTGCGACGAAGCCATGGAGTATCACTTTGCCTCTGTTGTTGTACTTCCGTACTGGTGCCAGGTGGCGGAGCGTAGACTTCGAGGCTCAGACGTCAAGGTGGGCACGGTCATCGCCTATCCCCTCGGCGCGGTCCCGACCCAGGTCAAGGTCTACGAGGCCCGCCAGGCGATAAACGCGGGTGCGACCGAGATCGATGTGGTCGTGAACCTGGGAGCGGTCAAGTCCCACGACTACGCCGCGGTCCAGAGGGATCTCGAGGAAGTGGTAACGGTCTCCAATCTCGCCGGCCTCACTGAGGACGGCGATGATATTTCGACGAAGGTCATCATCGAGGTCGGCCTCACCACACGGGAAGAGCAGACCCGCGTGTGCCGGATCGCCAAGGCCGTGCGCGCGGACTTCATCAAGACGTGCACGGGACGTGGGCCTCGCGGTGTCGCAGTACAGGACGTGAAGCATATCCGGCAGGCCGTCGGCCGGGAGATGGGAGTCAAGGCGGCCGGCGGAATCCGGACCATTGAGCAGGCCACCGCGTTGATTAACGCCGGCGCCAATCGCATCGGGACGAGCACCGGGACGGCAATAGTCGAGGCCTATGACCAATCGCAGGGAGCCGTCACGGAGGAAGTCCTGCGATAGCTTTCGGCTCGGCGCGGCCGCCGCGTAGGTGCCTCGAGTGGGGCGAGTACGGCTCTATCGTGTTTCCTCTGTCGTGGTCCGCCAGCGAGACCTGGGTGAGGCGGACCGGGTCCTGGTGCTCTATACGCGAGAGCGAGGCAAGCTCGCGGCCGTGGCGAAAGGCATCAGGCGGCCTCGCAGCAAGCTCGCCGGCAGTCTCCAATTGTTCTCCCATGCCAGCATTCAACTGGCGGCCGGCCGCTCTCTCGAAGTCGTCACCCAGGCGCGCGCGCGGGACACCTTCTACGAGCTCCGCACCGACATGGTCCGGTTCGCGCATGCCTCCTACGCGGCCGAACTGCTCGATGCCCTGACAGACCAGGGGATGGTGGACACTGTGCTGTTCGATCTCCTGCTGTCGACGCTGGCGGCCCTGGATTCGGGCGGCGATGCTTCGGCCGTGATCCGAGGATTCGAAGTGAAGCTGCTGACGCGCCTGGGATACGGCCCGGAACTCGACGAGTGCGTCTCGTGCGGGGCCGAAGTGGAGGGGCGCGGGCAGAGGTTCTCCGTGACGCAGGGCGGGGTGCTCTGCGCCAAGTGTGGGCCGCTTGGGTCGGGCGCGCACCTCTCCCCGGCGGGCCTTCAGGCTCTGAGGGAACTGCGTCACATGGACGCCACGGCGGTGAGCGGGAAGCGTCTCTCCGCCAGCGCACGGGAGGAGCTAGCCCGACTGATGAGGGCCTTTGTCGACTCCCACCTCGACCGCCCGCTTCGCAGCAGCGCCTTCCTGGCGCAGGAGAGCCTGGACAGCGCCTGACATGGGCAATACAGAGATCGCACGAGTGCTCTCAGAGATCGCCATACTCCTCCAGATCAAGGGTGAGAATCCCTTCAAGGTCCGCGCCTATGAGCGCGCGGCGGAGGCGATAGGCGACCTCTCTCAGACGCTTGAGGAGATGCGCGCTGAAGAGGGCGGGCTGCGCTCGCTCCCGGGGGTGGGCGCAGGCATCGCAGAGAAGATCGAGGAGTTGCTCGACACCGGCAAGTGTGCCTACCACGAGGAGCTGTTGCAGCAGATACCGTCCACCGTCTTCGACATGCTGCGCATCCCGGGTGTGGGGCCGAAGACGGTGAAGATGCTTGTAGAGCGTGAGGGGATCAGCACAGTCGAACAGTTGGAGCACGCCGCGCAGGCCGGGGCGCTTCGCGGCCTTCCCGGCTTGGGCGAGAAGACAGAGCAGGAGATGCTGCGGGGCATCGCACACCTGCGCGAGTATGGCAAGCGGATTGACTTGGGGCTGGCCTGGAGCATCGCAGACACTCTCATCGAGCAGCTAAGGGAGGCGGCGGCGGTGAGGAGGCTGGCCGCCGCGGGGAGCTTGCGCCGCATGCGCGAGACAATCGGTGACATCGATATCCTGGTCGTGTCGGACAGCCCAGAAGCCGTCATGGCGGAGTTCGTCAACCTGCAACTCGTTGCGGAGGTTGTCGCGCAGGGCCCGACCAAGTCGACCATCGTGACCCCGGCCGGAGTTCAGGTGGATCTGCGGGTAGTCGGGGCGGAGTCATTCGGCGCCGCTTTGCAGTACTTCACCGGGTCGAAGCAGCACAATGTGAAGCTGC
Source organism: Candidatus Hebobacteria bacterium (assembly GCA_029821885.1). Lineage (GTDB taxonomy): Bacteria > Armatimonadota > Hebobacteria > Hebobacterales > Hebobacteraceae > Hebobacterum. Next base: position 7,987 of record JALGXV010000127.1, on the reverse strand, counting down.
GCGACCTCGCTGCTCGCAGGAAGATCAAACTGAACGAGTATGGCGTCTTCCGGGTGGACGACGGCGGCGAGACCCGCCTGGGCGGGGAAGGGGAAGAGGAGATGTATGCCGCCTTGGACCTCGCGATGATGCCTCCCGAGATGCGCGAAGACCGCGGCGAGATCGAGGCCGCCCGCGAGGGACGGCTCCCCGACCTGATAGAGGACGAGCAGGTGAAGGGCGACCTCCATGTGCACAGCAACTGGAGCGATGGGCACAGCACCGTGGAGGAGATAGCGCGAGCCGCCGAGGAGGTTGGCTACGAGTACGTAGCGATTACGGACCACTCTCCCTCGCAGACGGTGGCCAACGGGCTGAAGATCGGCCGCCTGAGGGAGCGCCGCAGGGAGATCGAGGCCGCGCGCAAGGCGGTGCCGGGGATCGAGATCCTTGAAGGCAGCGAGGTCGACATCAAGCGCGACGGCACGCTCGACTATCCGGAGGAGGTGCTGGCCGAGCTCGACTTTGTGATGGCGTCGGTGCACTCCGGCTGGAAGATGGAACGCCAGGCGATGACGGAGCGCATCGTCAAGGCCATGGAGAATCCGTGGGTGGATTGCATCGGCCATCCGACAGGCAGGCTTGTAGGGCAGCGGGAACCGTACGCGGTGGACCTCGAGGCGGTCTTCGAGGCCGCCGCCCGCGCGGGTGTGGCGATGGAGATCAACGCCGACCCACATCGCCTTGACCTCAGGGACACTCATGCCCGGCGGGCGAAGGAGCTGGGCGTGCGTTTGCTCATAGCAACAGATGCACACCGGGGCGACCACCTTTCGCTGATGCGGTTCGGCGTGGCGACGGCCCGGCGGGGCTGGCTGGAAGCGGCCGATGTGCTGAACGCGATGCCGCTTGCCCAACTCCGCAAGAGGCTGCGGCGCGCGAATACTAGGCGAAGCCGGAAGAGCGATGCATAGGGCCAGACCGCGGTGGCTGGTCCCGGCGATCGCGGCAGCGCTATTCTGCACTGCCTTCGCTCTGTCCCACTGGGTCGATACCCTCTGGGAGCAAAGCGACGACGCCTACATCACCTATCAGTACGCGCGCCGGGTGGCGGCCGGTGAGGGGTTTACCTTCTCTCCGGGGGCCGAGCCGTCGTATGGGACGACGACGCCGCTGTGGACGCTGATCCTCGCGACCGTCGCGCGAGCTGGCGTCCCCCCTCACGTGGCAGCGCCGTGGTTCACGTCTTTCGGCCATGGTGCGACGGCCGTACTGGTCTTCCTGGTGGGGGCAGCGATAGGAGGTCTAGGTCTCGGTCTGCCCGCGGGTGCCATGGCAGCGCTGAGCTTCTCGGTGTTCTTTAGAGCCGGGGGGATGGAGACCGCGCTCGTGACGGCGTTGAGCGCGGCGCTGGCGTACGTCCTCCTGCGCGAGCACACGCGCTGGTGGCCCGGGGCACTGCTGGGCATCCTTCTGCTCGGCCGGCCGGACATGGGCTTGCTCGCGCTGGCCGTATTCGGCGGTTGGGCCTTCACGAGGCGGGCGCGTCGCGACATGCTGATGCCCAACCTGCTGGCGGCGGCGGTTATCTACCTGCCGTGGGCTGTGTACGCGCTTTGGACCTTCCACGACCTGATACCGTTCTCGCTGAGAGCCAAGCTGGCCGTCGATGCCTCCGGCGATATGAACCTGCACACCTTTCAGCGCTGGTTTCTGGCCGGTGCGCCGACGGGGGCCTTCTGGGCGGCCGTGGGCGTGTGCACAGTCGGGGTCGTCGTTGTGTGGGTGCGTGCTCCTGCCTTCCGGCCCTTTGTCGCCTGGCTGCCCCTCTATTACTGGGCGCTGCCAGCGGCGGGCGCGTCGGACTTCATGTGGTACTACATCCCTCCGTTGTGGGTGGCCTTCGTCCTGGCTGTGGCCGGCCTTCAGACGGTCGCTCGCGCCTTCCCCTGCCGAGTGCGGTCGCCAATCTACGCGCTTCTTGCACTGGCGGCCGTGGGCGGATACGCGCTCGTTAGCTACAACGGCCTGGAGCCGCTGCTGATGCGCGATAACCCGTATCCCCGGTTTCACCGAATGCTGGCCGGCAAAGTGGCCGAGGTGGCTGAGCCAGGAGACATGGTCGCGGCGGCCGAAGTGGGGTGTATCGCCTACTTCTCCGGCTGTCGGATCCTGGACATTCGGGGCGTGACCTGCCCCGAGGTGATCGTCCGAGCACGCGCCCGGAACCTGGGCGCGATACTGCGTCATTGGAAGCCGGACTTCGTCGTAATCCTCGGCGGAGACGGAGAGCCGACCCTGGAGTACGCCTACACGGATCGGTTCCGCGCGCGGTATTGGGACGGAAGGGATTACGTCATCTGGGAGCGGACGCTTGATGCCGAGGACGCGGCTGGCGGCGTCCCGGCCGCCGGCCATTCATCGGAGCCAGAGGAGCCCCTCGACCGAGAGCCGGAGGAGGCGTGCATAGCGGACTCAGTGAAAGCGCCTTTGTGATCTCAACGCCCGCCGGAAGGACTTGCCGGCCGCAAGGAAGAAAGGTTCGCCGCCGGAGTTCGGGTGACACGAGACGGCTCGCGGGAGGTGGCGTGGTGACCAAGGCCGATCTGATTGACAGGGTCTCAGAGGCGACCGGGCTGAGGAAGAAAGACGTCACCAGTGTTGTGGAGGGCGCCTTCGCTGCCATGATGGGGGCACTGAGGAGTCACGAGAAGGTCCAGATAGTCGGCTTCGGCACCTTCGAACCGCGGCGACGCAGAGCGCGAATCGGCCGAGATCCGCGCACCCAGGAGGTCATACGCATCGGGGCGTCCTGGTCCCTCAACTTCCGCCCGGGGAGGCAACTGAAGGAGATCCTGACCGGCAAAGAGTCCCGCAGAAGCCGGCGCGGGCGATAGGCGCGGAGAGTTGCATTGACGGGGGCTGTTCGCCTGCTATAATATCTCTAGTACGTGGCTGGATACATCGGGGCGTGGCGCAATTTGGTAGCGCACCGGTATGGGGTGCCGGTGGTTGTCGGTTCGAGTCCGGCCGCCCCGATGTCTGGTCTTCTGCCGTGGTGGAGGACGGGGAGACCCCCTTTGATGCTGTTTGGCGACTGCGCCCTGTTGCGTCTGCCTCCCACCTGTGTTACTATCTGTGTGCAAGGACAGTTCGCCCTGCGGTGCGCGTGTTGTCCTTAGAAGCTTTGAGCCAACACATACGCACCGGGAGCCAGAGTCTGGCGGCCAAGTAGAGTCGTGGCGGACTCGCCTCGATTCACGCGGACGACCAGCGCGGCACCCACCTGCTTCGGCAGGTTCAAAAGCTCGTAGGACTCACGGCACTCGCGGGGCTATGGTATGGGCGGGAGTTCCCAGACCTATTCAGAGAGGCGGGCCCGATTGGGTCCGCCTCTCTGTTTTGGGTTGCGCCGGGGGCGCAACGAGGACTATAATCCCAGGCGGAGACGCGGGCGATCTGGCCCGGCTGCTCTGCGAGCGGGGCTGGGCGGAGCGGAACGCCGGGAACATCTCCGTCGACGTGACAGAACTCGCCGCGATTGTCCGCGAGGAGACCGATCGACACCCGCTTGTGCCCCTCGGACTGGCCTACCCCGATATGGCAGGCCGCGTCATCCTCATCTCGCGGAGCGGCGCGCGGATGCGCGATGTGTCCAGAGATCCCGCTGGGAGCATGGCTGCGATCGAGATCGCGCCCGACGGGAGCGCCTACCGTGCCCTGAGAGAAGCAGCTCGCCCACCTACCTCTGAGTTCTGCGTGCATCTCCGGGTCCACCAGTCTCTCCGTATGCGATCGGCGGCGCAGAGGGCAGTCGTTCACACTCACCCCACTGAATTGACCGCTCTCACGCAGGCTCAAGACTACTGCGAGCAAGCAAAGCTGAACGACCTTTTGTGGGGCATGCATCCGGAAGTGAAGGTCTTCATCCCGGAGGGCGTAGGCTTTGTCCCATATCTCCGACCGGCGTCCGAGGAGCTGGCCGAGGCCACCGCAGCAGCTATGGAGGGACATCGAGTCGTCGTGTGGGAGAAGCATGGCGCCATCGCTGTAGGACGGGGCCTCGCCGAGGCATTCGATCTGATCGATACCCCCAACAAGTCAGCGAAGATTTACCTCTTGTGCAGGAGCGCAGGCCTCCGGCCGGCAGGGCTGACGGAGACAGAGCTGGCCGAATTGAAGGAGGTCGAGCAGTTCTTCAAGTCGCTGGGGGATGACGCATGAAGGACATGAGCCTCCTGGCGTTCGATCTCGGGGCGGGAAGTGGCCGAGCGCTGCTGGGCACACTGACCGCCGAGCGTCTGAGCGTTAAAGAGATATCCCGATTCCGGAACGATATGGTCGAGCTTCGGGGGCGCCTCTACTGGAACGTCGTGCACCTATTCAAGGAGGTCCTGAGCGGGCTGAGCGCGTATGGCTCAGGGGAGTCCTCCTCTTTGGAGAGCATTGGTGTCGACGCTTGGGGGGTGGATTTCGCCCTCTTGGGCGCCGACGGCAGCCTCTTGGGGCTCCCTGTATGCTATCGAGATCGGCGTACGGAGGGGGCCATTGAAGGCTTCCTCGAACGCCTGCCACGGAAGCGCGTCTACGAGCTGACCGGCCTTCAGTTCCTTCCGCTCAACACCCTCTTCCAACTCTTCGCGATGGTCCGTGACGAGTCGCCTTTGCTGGAAGTGGCGACCGATCTGCTCTTCATGCCCGATCTCATCAACTACCTGCTGACTGGGGAGAAGAAGAACGAGCTCACCGTCGCCAGTACTTCGCAGCTCTATGATCCTCGGCGCCGGGAGTGGGCCGGCGAGATCTTCGAAGCGCTCGGGATTCAGCCGGCGATCATGCAGGATATCGTGGAGCCTGGTACAGCCATCGGGACGCTCGACGAGCGCGTGGCAGCGAGCACGGGTGCGCCGGCCGTCCCCGTGGTCGCGACGGCGAGCCACGACACCGCGGCCGCAGTGGCCGCCGTGCCGGCCGAGGGAAGGGACTGGGCCTACATCAGCTCCGGCACGTGGTCGCTGATGGGCGTTGAAAGCGAGGCCCCGATCATCACGGACGATGCTCTCGCGTTGAACTTCACGAACGAGGCCGGAATCGGCGGGACCTCCAGGGTCCTGAAGAACATAGCGGGCCTCTGGCTGCTGGAGCAGTGCCGCAAGGCGTGGGAGAGGGAGCGGCCTTGCACACATGAGGAGTTGATCAACATGGCAGGGGCCTCTTCATTCGACTCCTTCATTGATCCAGATCACGGCAGCTTCCTGAACCCAACCGACATGCCCGAGGCGATCCGTAGCTTCTGTAGGAGCAGCCGACAGGGCGAGCCCAACGACGTCGGCGACTACGCTCGCTGCATATTCGCGAGCCTCGCGCTGAAGTACAGACTGGTGCTGGACCAGGTGCGTCGGATCTACTCGCCGCCGATCAACAGGATCCACATCATAGGGGGTGGCGCACGCAACAGGCTGCTGTGCCAGCTGACGGCGGATGCCACCGGCCTGCCCGTTCTCGCAGGCCCGGCCGAGGCGACCGCGATCGGGAACATCCTGGTGCAGGCGATGGGGCTCGGGCGTATTCGCTCTCATTGGGAGCTGCGGGAGATCGTTCGGGCCTCCTTCCGGGTGGCGCACTACGAGCCGCGCTCGACCCCGGAATGGGATTCTCGCTATGACCGGTTCTGCGAGGTGTGTGCCTGATGTACGGGCGGGCACAGGAGGAGGCCACCGTTGTCGACGGCCAGAACTGAACGAGCCTATCAGGAGGCGAAGGCGCGCTACGCTGAGGTCGGCGTCGACACGGAGGCTGCGCTCTCGACGCTCGAGAGCGTGCCGATCTCGCTTCACTGCTGGCAGGGCGACGATGTCAGAGGATTCGAGCGCGCGGGCGCCTCCCTCGCCGGCAGCGGAATTCAGGTGACGGGCAGCCATCCCGGCAGGGCGCGCTCGATAGCTGAGCTTCGGTGCGATCTGGAGAAGGCTCTCTCCCTCCTCCCGGGACAGCACCGGCTCAACCTCCATGCGATGTACGGTGAGTTCGGGGGCAGAGACGTCGACCGCGACGAGATCTCGCCGGAGCACTACCAGAGCTGGGTCGAGTGGGCGGCCGAGCATGGGCTGGGTCTGGACTTCAACGCCACCTGCTTCGCCCATCCCAAAGCGGACTCCGGGTTCACCCTCAGTCACCGCGACAGCGCCGTTCGGCGATTCTGGATTGAGCATGTCAAACGGTGCCGAGAGATTGGCGCCTTCATGGGTCAGGCCCGCGGCAGTGCCTGTGTTCACAACCTCTGGATACCCGATGGATCGAAGGACATATCGGTAGATCGGTTCGAGCGCCGGGCCGCGCTGCGGGAGGCGCTCGACGAGATCTACGCGGTGCCCTACGGCCAGGGCAACTTGGTTGACGCGCTCGAAAGCAAGCTGTTCGGCATAGGAAGCGAGTCGTTTGTCGTGGGCTCACACGAGTTCTACCTGGCCTACGCGCTCCAGGCCGGGAAGATAGTGTGCCTCGATCTCGGGCATTTCCACCCGACCGAGTCGGTATCGGACAAGCTTTCGACGCTGCTGCAGTTCTTCGATGGCGTTCTGCTGCACGTCAGCCGCGGGGTGCGTTGGGATAGCGACCACGTCGTTATGACCACCGACGAGGTGGGGGAGCTGATGCGAGAGGTGGTCCGGTGTCGGGCGCTGGAGCGAGTCCATATCGCGCTCGACTTCTTCGATGCCACCATGAGCCGAGTCGGTGCCTGGGTGATTGGGGCTCGCGCGACGCGGGCCGCGCTGCTGGCGGCCCTGCTGGAGCCAATGGACAGGCTCAAGGAAGCGGAAGGGGCCGGCGATGTCTTCGCTCGTCTCGCGTGGTTGGAGGAATCTAAGGCATTGCCTATGGGGGACATTTGGGACTATTTCTGTCTGAAGTCGAGCGTCCCCATCCGCGATGACTGGATCTCCGAGGTCCAGCAATACGATAGGATGGTCGCGGCCGAGAGAGATCGGTAGCGTGCGATGGAGGCAATCGCCGCATCTTCAGAGGCCGATGCCGTACGTGCGGGTGTTAGAGTGCTGCTGGTGGCCCCGCCGGCGGCGGGCGGTCTCGCCAACCACGTCATATCCCTCATGCGCGACCTGCGCGCGGCCGACCACGATGTGGGCGTTGCCTGCGAGCCAGAGGGACGAATAGCCGAGGCCGCCCTCGCATTGGAGCTGCCCACGTTTGGCATCATCTGCAGCGCACTGGGCGGGCATTTGCCGACGGCCGTGCGCGCGGCTCGCCTCATTCAGTGTGTAAGGCAATTTCGCCCGCGGATCGTGCATACGCACTCGTTTGGCGGGTGGTGCGCTCGCCGATTCTGCTCGTGACGATCCACAACTACCCGCCGGACACAACCGGCATGTCGCCCCGAGAAGCGGGGCAGCGGTGGGCGCTGGGGCTCGCCGTACAGCGAGCAAGCCGCATCATCTCCGTCTCAGAAGCCCTTCAGCGCGATCTCTTGCTGGCGCACCCCGAGGCTGCGGGGAAGTGTCTGACGATCCACAATGGGGTGGATACCAGGACCGCGCCCGCCCGCGCCCGCGAGGAAGTCTGCGACACACTGGGTGTCCGCGAGGATGCTCCCCTTGTGGGGATGCTCGCCCGCCTAGCGCCTCAGAAGGGGATCGAGGACTTCATTCGCGCGGCCGCCATCGTCGCGACATCGTACCCGGCCACGAGCTTCGTGCTGGCCGGAGATGGACCGCTCATGGCCTCTGCCGCCCAGCTCCGGGAGGAGTTGAAGCTGGATGGGCGCGTCCGCTTGCCTGGACATGTGGAATGGGGCCGAGATCTAATCGCAGCCCTGGACGTCCTGGTCGTTGCCTCCACGTCGGAGGGATCGTCCGTTGCTGCCATGGAGGCCATGTCGTTGGGAAAGCCAGTGGTGGCGACAGCGGTGGGTGGGGTCCCTGAGGTCGTGGTCGATGGAGAGACAGGAATCCTCGTGGAGCCGGGCCATCCCGAGATGCTGGCGAAGGGCATC
>JALGXV010000126.1 GCA_029821885.1 Candidatus Hebobacteria bacterium | reverse complement strand
GGCCGCCGGCATCGCGGCCCACCGCGTCGATCACGTAGGAGTCGAGGAGCTTGGGCCAGAGCTGCGCGAAGACGGCGCGGGAGCCGAACAGATCGGCCGCGATGATCTCATCGCCGACACAGGCGACCACACCGCGGGCCTTGCCGACGTCGAGGGGCAGGTCGCAGAGGGCGCGCTTGTAGGGCTCCATCTGATCCTGCACCTCTTCGCTGTCCTGGACCGACTGCAGCGTGCCGGTCGCGCTCGGCGCGGCCAGGCGTTCCTGCTCGGCCGCCACCTGATTCCACACCTCGCCCTGGTCGGCGGCGGCTCGCGCCTTGCGCACCTCGCTGGTGGCGAGGAAGGAGGCGCTGGCGAAGGTGTCGCTCTTCACCACCCAGCGGCCGTGCTCCACGCAGAAGACGGGCACGGTGAGCTCCGCCCCCGCCGGCACGATGAGGTCATCGCCGACGATGCGGTCCTGCTTCGCGCCGGTGAGCATCTCGCCACCCATGACGAAGATCGGCCCCTTGGCGCGGCTGACCAGGAGGGCGCGATTGACTTCGGCGGTCTTCAGCTCGCGTATCTCCAGCAGGCCCCGCGCCATCGCCTCGTCCAGCGTGAGGTCCACGTTCGGCACCGTCACACCATCCGCGAAGATGGGATAGAGCGTGAGGTTGGCATGCCGCTTCGGCGGGCCGACCTTGAGCTGCGAGATATAGGCATCGATCGCGCCCGTCGACGGCTGCAGGCGGCACTCGGCCTCCTCCGCCGCCGGGCCAGGCGCGGGCTGCAGTCCCATCACGGCCATCACGGCTATCAGCGCAAGCAGTCCTCTAGCTTTCACTTCCATCACCTCCGGTGAACGCGATTCATCTTACCTCGAGCGCGACGGGCTCGGCCGTCGCCTCGATCTCCGGGTTGTAGTAGCGGTAGACACGAGAGGCCGGCGTGGCGGCCTTGACGGGGAACTTCGCCCGCAGGCGGTAGGAGAACTCCAACGGCTTCCGCGAGGCCAGCCGGTCGAGGTAGACGATGATCTGGCGGGCGGCCACGCTGTACTTCTCGATGGTCCCGCCCTCGACCAACTTGTCCAGGTCCTCGGTCATCAGCGCGAACCCAGGCGGAAGCCCGAGGTCGATGACGACCATGTTCGCGTCACGCGGGTCGTTGTTCACCACCCGCACCGTGGCCGTTATGACGTCGTTGGTCGCGAGCAGCTTCCGGTCGTAGCTCACGTCTATCGTGAGAAGCTCATCCGGCGGCGGCTGCACCATCGCCCACGGCAGGTAGTACTTGCTCACGATCTGGTAGAGCGCGGCCCCCTTGCCCTTCAGCGTGATACGCACATCGTTCTCGCCGACGCGCACCAGGTTCTTCGCATCCACCTGCCGCACCACTTCGTAGTCGGCCTGGGTGATGCGGAAGGAGCCGGCCTCTGTACCGTTGACCGAAACGGTGACGGTACCGTCGACCTCTTCCGCCGCCTTGCGCAGCGACAGGAGCAGTGCCTTCAGCGACCACACCGTCGCCTGGGTCGTCTGCCACGTGCCGAAGCTGTCCTTCGACTGGATGAGGTAGGTGATCGCCTTGTTCGTGAGGTCAACGTTGCGGCCGGACTTCACCAGCGCGTAGGTCGCCAGCGCGGTGGTCTCCAGGTCGGCCGATCCATCCTGCGCGGAGGTGAAGGTCGGCCCGGCCGACTTCCAGTAGGCGATGTTGTCTTCGACCGTCGCCATCTTGGCGAGCTCGGCGAGCACCTCCCGCGTCGTGTCCGTCAGGTAGGTGTGCCCGAGATCGGCCATCCCCCCGCCGCTGAGATAGGCGTTGGCGATGACGGCCAGCGCGTAGGGGTCCTTCGCCTCACGCCAGTGCTTGTCGAGGTAGCCGAGGGCCCGCTCGACGGAGTCTCCCGGGTAGCCCGACTCGGCGAGCGCCCATGCGATGTAGGCGGTGACGCGAAGGGTGTCGGTCTGGCGGTTGATGATGCCCTCGGCGATGCCGCCCTGATCGCGCTCCCACGTGCCGTCCTTCTGCTGGAGGCCGGCGAGCCAGTGCTGCGTGCGGGAGATGACGTTCAGGTCTACCTCGTGCACGCGGCTCATGTCACTGAACTCGAGCAGCCCGTAGGCCGTCAGCACCTTGTGCGCCGGCGGATTGCCGAACCAGGAGAACCCGCCGCCCTCCACCTCGAACGACAGCAGACGCTGGTAGCCGACGTTGATGTACTGCTCGGCCTTCATCTGAAGCTCGGGCTTCGCCTGCTTCGTTGACTTGAGGTAGTCGAGCACGAGTATGTTCGGATACGTCACTGAGCTCGTCTGCTCGAAGCAGCCGAACGGCATTCGCAGCAGCGCGTCCAGCCCCTCGACGGCCTGGCTGAACAGGCCGGGGTATATCTTCACGAGGATGGTCGAGGCATCGGGGATGGCCTGCTTCGGGATCGTGACCTGTCGCTCGACCGTCCCTTCGAGGCGGTCGTTCCAGGTGTCGCGGCGCTCCTCGCCATCGGGCAGCACATCGATGCTTCGCTTGATGGCATCGCTCAGGCGAGAGCCGCGGGCGTGCACGGTCAGCGAGTGGTTGCCGATCCCCTTCGCCCTGATGCGGTAGTAGACCGGATGGATGTCCGAGGCGGCGATGTCGAGCGACTTCTCGGCCTCATCGCCGACCAGCTCGAACCACGGTTCGAGTTCGAGCGAGAGCTTCACCGTCTGCGACTCGGGCAAGTAGTTGTAGACCGCGATCGGGATCGAAATCTCGTCGTTCTGCGTGAGCGCGACCGGCAGGTCGATGTCGATGAAGAAATCCTGGAAGACCCGCAGGCCGGTCGTCGCGCTGCCGAGCTGGCCGCGCTGGGAGGAGGCGAGTGTCTGCATGCGCCAGGTGGTGATCGAGTCGGCCATCTGCACCGTGACCGAAGCGCGCCCGCGCTCATCGGTGATGACGGCCGGGTTGACGTACATCGTCTCCGGGAAGAACTGGCGCAGGCGCACCTGCGGCTGTCCGGCCTCGGCCGGAGCGGCCGACGGCACGGCGGCGGCCTTGAAGTCGGCCCTGTCCATCGCCATCCCCTCTTCGAAGACGAGGTCGGGGCCCGCGACCCCGCCGCGGCCGGCGGCCCTCGCCATCCCCAACATCGGCCTCCGTCGAAGCTCGCCCTCTCGCATCCACTGCCTGACGCCGCGGATGTCGTCCTTCGTATCCCACTTGCCGTCGGGGCCGGCCGATTCGAGCCAGCAGTTGGCCTGTCGCCAGCGAACCTTGTAGGGGTTGTTCCAGCGGTCTCGCAGGTCGCTCTTCTTGAGCAGCCCCTCATCGACCAGGACCGAGATCTCCTCCTCCGGGCCCAGGTGATGTCCGTGCTTCCGCTCGTACTGCCGCAGGGCGCGGTCGATCTTCTCCGCGTCGCGAGCTATCTCTTTGATCCACGCGACCATTGCCTCTTCCAGGCGTGTGTAGTAAGTGTTGACATTGAGCGTGTACGGGTCCCGCGTCTGCGAAGCGGCGAACAGCACCGCCGCCGCTCGCTGGCGCAGGGCCTCTCCTTCGGCCGGCTCCGGCTTCTCGAAGGGGAGCTTGCCGCGGATGATCCCCTCGGTCGTGAAGCCGTGGATCTCATAGCGGGGTGTGAGCAGCTCCCGCTCCAGCGCGAAGTAGATGCGCTCCAGCCCCGGCTGCATTTCCTGCAGCGCGAACACGCTCTCGTCCACGATGGTCACGCCCAGCGCGGCCAGCGTGGCCCGGCCCTGCTGATCGCGAACGGCGAAGTTCAGCTCGGCCGGGTCGCCCGGTCGGTACGTGTCCTGGTTCGGCCTCACCTCCACCACGAGGTCGTCGGCAGGCTCCACATAGAGCAAGCGCGTGTCGCGGATGATGTTCTCGTCCGGCAGAATCTGATAGGCGTGGACCTCCAGCGTCCCCTGGATGTCCGGCGTGAGCGGAAGCTCGAACTCCGAGCGGCCGCCCTTCAGGTCGATGGCACGTGTCAGCACCGTCTGGTTGTCTCGGATGACGTCGACATAGGTCGTGCCGCGCTGCTTGGTCGAGATGACGGTGAACTCGACCGCATCGCCGACCTTTGCCAGGGCGTGGGAGGCGCGGAGGAGGAGGGAGTGCTCGGCCGACTCGACGGGCAAGTCGACTGAGCGAACCACCTTGCTCCGCGCACGCGGATTGGCCACCGAGATGGCGAGCCCGCGGAGCACTTTCGCGTCGCATATCGCCGCGTTGAGAAGGATCTCCCCGATCCCCATTTCATCGGTGCGGAAGGCGTCGCCGCTGGCCGGTGCGATCCACTTGGCCCCCGACCCGAGAGGCGCAGGAGGCGCTGCTATCGTGTCGTGCGTGAGGAAGCTGGGCTTGAATCCGGTGCTGACTGGGGTGCCGTCGGGCCGGGCCACCAAGATGTAGATGATGTTGTCCACGCCGGGCTTGACTTGCCCTGACTCAGGCACCACGGTGATGACGAGAGGGTCCTTGGCGATGGGCACCATCTCCGTGACCTTCTCTGTGTGGTCGGCCTTGTCGGTCACCTCGACGTCGAGCTTGACGAAGGCCTTCCCCTGCTCCAGGGGCTGGCCGACGAAGTAGTCGGGAAGCTCGGTCTCGAGGCGAAAGGTGCCGTTCTCATCGGTCTCGCCGACGATCTCGGCCACCTCGGTGAAGGCGACGTCGAAGGTCGAAACGGTGATGAGCACATCGGCCCCCGAGGTTGGCTTGCCGAAGAAGTAGTCGCACTGGACCTTGCCGGTGAGCGTCTCGCCCGGCAGGTAGTAGGAGCGGTCGGTGGTGAGGCTGACTTTGAACTTGGGGAGCACGTAGCGCTTCACCTCGACCGTCCGCTCGGCCGCGCCGTCCTCGGTGACGGCGCGGATGGTGTAGCGCCCCATGTTGATCTCGTCGGCGAGGGTGAACTCGGCCGACACGATGCCGAACTTAGAGGCCTCGATGGCCTTCTTGAAGACCTTGTTGCCCTTGGCGTCCTCGACTTCGAGGGTGATCGGCTCGCCCGCGGCCGGCGCCATCGTCGGCCGGCGCAGCGCGAGGGCGCGCAGGTGCATCGTCTGACCGGGCTGGTAGAGCGGCTTGTCGGCGGTGAGCAGGATCCGCGTCTCGCGGGCGATGGTAACCGATGACTTCACATCATCGATTCCGAGCCTCGACACCACTCGCACCGACAGCTCGTACGCGCCTGGGTTGAGGTCGGGCACCGTGAACTGCGCCTCCAGCGTACCGTTCTCCAGCGGCCCGCTGTAGAGGTTTATGCGGCCGATGGCCTGCTGGTTGGTGGGCGTAATCGCGATGTGGGCCGCGCCCACCACCGGCTCGCCGGTGTCGTGGTTGGTGACGATGATCCTCAGCGAGGCCGGGCCGCCGGCGAGCCAGCGGGTCTGACCCCTGACGATGGTCTGGAGAGGCGATATGTCGCCTGAAGTGGCGGCAGAGGTTGCGCCGAGAGCCGCGCAGATGGCGACTCCGACGGCTATGAATGCCATCAGATAAGCGATTCTCTTCTTCACGGTCAATCTCTCCTTAGGTGGGAAGACAACGGTCCCATCGCACCCAACCATTTAGACCCCCGCATCCGAAGAAATGTTCCGCCCGGCCTCTCGGCCAAAGGAAGGAGCGGCAGACCTGTGTCCGCCGCTCCCTGTTGTGCATATCCTTATATTGCGCGCCCGCTAGTACCGGCTCGCGAGGTGGATGATGCCGTCCTCGTACTGCAGCACCAGATCGAGCGCATCCCCAAGGAATCGCAGCGGCACCACGGTTCGGTCCGAGCGCAGCGCGGCCGGCGCCCCCATCGCGACCTGCCCGCCGTCCACCTGCGCCTGGTCGCTGCCGATGGTCACCGCTATCTCGTGGCCGCGGGCGAGGGCGCTCGCCCGGCGCTCGGAGCCATCCCACATCACCTGTCCCCCGGCCTCCTCGATCACCGGCCGGAACGGTGTGATCGCCTGGCCCGCCACGATCACGGTCGGGACCTCCGAGATCACCGGCCGCCGGTCGAAGTAGAGAGAGGCGGTCGGAATGACAAGCGTCTGGCCGGGGCGCAGCAGGCTCGGGTTCTCCAGGTTGTTCGCCCGCGCGATCTCGTTTGCCGTCACGCCCACCTCGGCCGCGATGCGGTTCAGCCAGTCGCCGCTCTGTACGACGTAGACGACCTCGACCGGCGCGGGGAGGGGCTCGGCCGTCACTCGCGGGGCCGGCTTGCGCTCGACCGGCCGCGGCGGGAGCATGGCGATCTCGATATCGGCCGTCGCAGGCGGGGTCGCCTCGACCACCTGCGCGTCGGCGGCCGGGACCGCCTCGATCACCGCCGGGGCGGGGGCAACCTCGGCCGGCGGCAGTGAGAGAGCCGGGGCCGCTTCGACTTCCAGCAGAGCCACCTCCAGCGGCGCCTGCGCGGGCGTCCGCGTCTCCGCGGCCAGCGGCGCGTCGGTCGCCGGGGCCTCAGGGGCCGCCGGGGCCGGCGAGTGCACCGGCTCGGCGCTCAGCAAAGCGATCTCCAGCGGAGCCGCGGTCGGCGGCCGAGCCGACAGGGCCGGCGCGGCCAGCACATCGGCGGCGGGAATGGAGGCAACATCCGCGCTTGCGGCGGGCCCCAGGGGCATTCCCACGGGCACCGGCGCCGTCTGAGCGGCTGGCGGCAGGGCGGCGACCTCGATGGGCTCGAAGGTGGCCGTCGGCTGCGGCAGCGCCGGCGCGGCTGGGGTGATGAGATCTCCCGAAGGACTCACGAAGGGCGCCGTCCCCGGCACGGCCACCTCCTGGTCCGGCACGGCCACGGGAGCAGGCATGGGCGTTGGGCTTTCCGTGCGCATCGCCGGCGGGAAGGTCGGCGTGCCTGCGCGGGCCGGCCCCTCCATGGGCGAGGCGGCTGGCTTGGGAGCGCGCATCGCCGTGGGGCCGCTTGGGTTGTTGACATTCACGCGGACCACGGGCGAGATGGCCTCCCACTGGCCGCCGAGGTAGGCCTTCGCCTTCAGCGCGTGCGGCCCGTTCAGGTAGCGGGTGGTGTCCCACATGTAGGTGAACGGCTGCACGTTGCTCATGGCCTTGAAGACATCGTCGATGAGGAAGATGACATAGCGCGCCAGTTCGGGCTCATCGATCTCGACCTGCACTCGCTGCTCGCCGGAGACCGTGGCCTCGTCCGCGGGTGACACGATGCGGACGCCCTCCCCGGGCCGCGGCAGCTCGCGCTGGAGCAAGACCGTAATAGTCGTCTTCCCGACCTCGCCATGCGAGTCGATCGCTCGCACGCACATCGTGTGGTCGCCGTCGGCATGGTCTCGGGCGGCCCAGATGAAGGAGACGGTCCCACCGGCCTGCGGTGGATCGATGGCGCGGGCCTCAATAGTAGCATTGTCGATGACGAGTTCGACGGCTTCGACGACGGCGTCTTCCTGCGCGGCGAACGTCGCGTCGACCGTCACCGTTTGCGAGGCGAGGGTCAGCCCTTCTTCGGGCGATGTGATAACGACTTCAGGGGCTGTTTCGGAGGCTGCGGCCAGTGCTGGGATGGCGATCAGACAGACAGCGAGAGCAAGGCGCAGAGTGCCCTTCACGGCAGCGCTCCTTTTCGGTTGCGTGCGAGTGTAGGGGCAATCGGGAGAGGCCGAACCGCCTCCCACGCACCCCCCTGGACCCGAGAAATCATATCACGGGAAGGCCGCCAGGTCAACGAACAGGTCGCTGGGCCAAGATGTGCTCGGCAGGAGGGTGCTCCTGCCGAGCGTCGCAGCAGATCAAGCCATGCGGCAGGGCGCTTACTTGCCTGCGACCGCCTCCGACTCCGGCCGCGGCGCGGCGCGGCGGAGGAGCCAGATCACGATGAGCAGAATCGGCACCCACACCACCGCGTACACCGCGAGCCAGATGCCGATCTCGGCGAAGGCGCGACCGGTCTGCCGCAGCGAGCGGATCGCCTGGCGGTAGACGTCCTTCGCGGCCCAGGCCGGGCCGCCCACGCTGGGCGCGGGCTCGGGCCCCTCCAGGTTGATGTTGAGCGTCGAGAGCCCGACCCGATTCTCCAGGTAGCGCATGCGGCCGGCGATGCGCTCGATCTGCCCGCGGACGTTGCCGAGGTACTGCTCGACCTGGAGCAAGTCGGAGATCTTTCCCGCCCGCTTGAGCAGCTCCAGCAGCCGCTCCTCCTCGCGCTCGAGGTTGCGTCGGCGGGCGGAGAGGTCAACATATTCCTCGGTCACCTCCTGAGTGCTGATGTCTCTCTTCAGCACCTTGCCGAGGGCCGCGATCTCGGTTATCACATCGTCCAAGTTCGCCGACGGCACGCGGATCGTCATGTTCGCCCGCGGCGGGCCGTGCTCGGAACTCAGGCTCGTGTTGGCCAGGTACCCGTTGGCCTCGCGGGCGATCCGGACGACCTCCTCATGGGACTTCTCCACATCCTCGACCCGCATCCGCAGGCTGCCGGTGCGGATGAGCATGGGCGTCGTAGGGGCCTGAAGGGCGAGGCCGATGTCGAAGCCGCTGCCTGGCATCGATTCGTCGGGGGCCAGTGCTGGGATGCCAGCAGGCCCGCCTCGGCCGCGTCCTCCCCC
>JALGXV010000125.1 GCA_029821885.1 Candidatus Hebobacteria bacterium | reverse complement strand
GTTCCAGGCGGACTCGCACGGCCCCTGGTTCGAGTACGGAGATGCGCGTGCAGAGAGGAAGGCGAAGGTTGTGGATCCCCCAGGGCTCATGGAGGCGGGGTAGGAGTGGCTCCTTCCCCACGGCTCAATGCGCCCGACTCCCACCCATCGTCAGCGGATGCCGAAGGCAAGGGATGAGGGGCGCGGGACAAGACCCTTCTGCTTTGCCCAGGGCCGGCCGAGCCCAGGCCTAAGGCAGCCGTCCGGTAGCGGTCTGCCGTGCGGTTCGGCTCCGTGCAACGGGGACGGTGCAAGGCCGGGGCAGGAGGCACGCTCCTGTCCTGCGAAGTGCAACCTCTACATCACCAGGGCCGGCGAGGTCGCCACGCAGCGGCCGGTCGCGCAGAGCATCACGCAGGGAGACACTCCACATGGCACAGCGGGAGATCAGGGTTGGGTTCATTGGATCGGGATACATTGCCCGACAGCATGCAGAGGCGCTCCGCGATGTCGAGGGTGTGCGGTTCTCCGCTTGCATGGATATCAGCGACGAGAACGCGCAGCAGCTCGCCGCGCTCACGGGCGGCCGCCCCACCGCCAGCCTGGAGCAGGCGATAGAGGAATCCGATGTGCTGTGGGTGTGCACCCCGCCCAAGCATCACCGGGAGCAGGTCCTCGCCTGCCTCGAAGCGGGCCGGCACGTCTACTGCGAGAAGCCGCTGGCCACCACGCTCGAGGATGGCCGGGCGATCGCCGCGGCGGCCGAGGGCAGTGACGCGCTGGCCGCCATCGGGTTCAACTTCCGCTTCCACGAGCCGTGGCGGAAGTGCAAGGAGCTGCTGGAAGCGGGCGACCTTGGGAAGCCGATGATGTTCCTGTGTCAGCGCGCCGGCCTGGGAGCCACGAGCGGCTGGCGC
This sequence comes from Candidatus Hebobacteria bacterium, assembly GCA_029821885.1. Lineage (GTDB taxonomy): Bacteria > Armatimonadota > Hebobacteria > Hebobacterales > Hebobacteraceae > Hebobacterum. The sequence continues at coordinate 7,683 of JALGXV010000125.1, read as the reverse complement.
CGCGATCCTGACGAGCTGTGCGGGATGACCATCGAGTCGCTGTCTCACAACATCGATCTGCTGCGCTTCCTGCTGGGAGATGTCGCGAGCGCTTCGGCTCATGTGATGGTGGACCCCGACCAGCCCGAGTTCGACATCTGCCTGGCCGCCACGATGAAGCTCTGCTCGGGCGTCGCTGCCGGCATGCAGGCGACGTGGGCGTCCGCAGTGCCGGCCACTCGCCACGGTGTCGTCGGGACCGCGGCCACAGCGCTCATCGAGGGCCCGGCCCAGTTCGAGTTCGACTGCCTGCGGGTGTCGCAGAGAGACGATGAGACCGAGCGCGTCTACCGCTTCGCCCTGCCGTCGAATCCACTCCGGGCCGCCGACGACCACTTCATCGCAGCCGTGCGCGGGGAGACCCCGCTCGAGATCCCGATCGCCGACGGGCTGCGCGCGCTGGAGGTGTCAACCGCCATGCTCGCCTCCGCTCGCCAGAGCGGGGCCGCGGTCGCGATCGACTTCGCTACCTAAGAGCGCCGCCCGGCAGGCACCTGCCGAAGCAACTGAGAGCATTCTATCGGGTCAAAGAGGAATGACAGTGCCCTCCTGAGCGATCGCGGTGTGAGACCTCGGTGGCTGTCGACCTAGCACAAAGCATGCATTTGAGATGCGACCGAGGCCGAGCGCGACCTCGTGATCGCTCTGTCGGACCCGCGCGACCACCCGCACTGGGACAATCGCGAGCGTATACTGGGCTGCGTGGACCTGGACCGGGACGGTCGAGGTGAGGTGATCACTCAGCCCCCCATACCGCACGTGGCCTATCGCATCTACTCGTGGGATCCCGTGTGAGTGCTGACCGAGTTCTCGATGTTGTTTGGCGAGTAGCTACTCCCCAGAAGTCCCCCTGCTTCGCTCGCTCCGGTGGCGGGTCGATTCGTGTGGCAGGGGGCACGCCGCCCGAGGCGGCCAGAGGCTCCTGACCTGCTGACACAGGCAGGCCGCTCCCTCAAGCACCCGACTCGCGAAGCGCCACTCGATCGGAAGAAGCTCACGCACCTGTGACGCATCTTACGCACGACTCGGATAGTGGAAGAACCCGAGTGGCGGAACCCGCTCCCGCGGCCTCGCGTCGGCCGGGGCCGCCAGAGCGGGTCCAAGGTGCGAGAGAGGTGGTGATGCGCCATGAAGTTCGACTCAGGAGGCCGGCTACTGCTATGGATGGCAGTTACCGGGGCTGTGCTCTGTTTGGGTGAAGTCGCCCGGTGTGCCGAGATACAGAGAACGCATACTCCCAACCTCAATACCCCACGGCTTCCGGCACTGAAGAGGGAGATCCCTGCCGCGCACTATCTCGTGGCTCACCTGCCGCTGAAGGGTAGCGGATATGATGTGAGCGGGAATGGCAATCACGCCGCGGTCAACGGCGCGAGCCTGACGGCCGACAGATTCGGGCGCGCCGACTGCGCCTACAGCTTCGATGGCGTGAACGACTACCTCGAGCTGCCCAACGAGCGCCGCTTCGACTTGAACACCTTCACCATCGCGATGCACGTGAAGATCAGCACCTTACCGATGCCGCCGTCCCCGATGAGCGCAGGCGAGTACACGCTGATCTCCAAGGGACAGAACGCCGGCAACTTCACGGTGAAGCTGACGAAATGGGAGGGGGTCAGCTACGGCGGGGTCTGCTACGCCCAGCGCGCGGTAAGTGGCACCTGGCTCAGCGGGAGCGTTGGGCTGATCAGCCTCAACCGGTTCCATCACATAGCGGTGACGGTGGAGGGCGCGGTCCTCAGAGTTTACCTGGATGGTCAACTGAAGCTCGAGAAGACAAATGTGGGGCCGCGTCTTGTGAACGATGCGCCGGTGCTGATCGGCCGGTCGCCGGGAACGGTAGCGCCCAACTGGTTCAAGGGCACGATCGACGATGTCCGCATCTACAGCCGCGCCTTCTCTGCCCAGGAGATCGACCAGTTGCGCGTTGCACCTGAGGAATAGGGCCAGAGACCACAGCCCGTGCCGTTGGCGGTGGCGGGGCTGGCATAGCAGGTGGTAACGTTGGGCGGAGCGGATCAGCGCTTGGCCTGCGTTCGAGGCGCCTTCGGCCTCTCTCGGCGCCGGCCTGCCAGCTCTTGGGGGCACGGCTATATCGCTCACGCTCTCCCCACCCCCATGGTCAAGTAGGCCTCATTGCCCCCCTATATGCTTGACGGAGGCTAGATGCTTATGTCGCAGCGAATCTCCGCCCTGATTGTCAAGTTCACCCCTTAGCCCACGCTGGAGGTGTCAGCGCCCACCCAGGACGCGGCCGGGTTTCGTGGGCTTGAACTCCTGGGGATTCGGCTGGGCCATGCTATCGCGCCATGCCCTATAGTACGTCCTCAATCGTTCGGCGAGAACAGGTTGACTGCCAGCCAAGTCCGTTGTCTCGGCTATGTCCTGTCGGACATTGAATAGCGCGGCCTCCCGTCCCTCGCCCACTAGCTTCCAGTCCCGCCAGCGAATCGCCCAGGATTCCTCGGGGGTCTGAGTATGGGACCAGTAGAGAACGCGTGGGCGACTTGGCCTCTCCCTGCTGGAGAACGTCGGCAGTAGATTCCGGCCGTCGATTGTTCGATCACGCGGCAGAGGAATGTCCGCGGCCGCCAGCGCAGTAGGGAAAACGTCCAGCGAAATGCAGGGGAGGGCCGTCTCTGTTCCCTCGCGCACCTTGCCGGGCCACCGCACGATACAGGGCACCCTTATTCCGCCCTCCCACAGTTGGTCCTTTCCACCTCGCAGTGGTCCATTAGAGCCAGGTCCGATTGCACCGTTGTCGCTGAGGAAGAAGATCACCGTCTGGTCACCGATTTCGAGACGGTCCAACGTGTCGAGTATCGCGCCAATACCATCATCCAGGCAGGCCAGCATACCCAAGTAAGTACGCTTCCTCTCATCCTCGCACGTGAACCTGTCAGTGTATCTGTCGGGGGCCTGCCGGGGAGCATGTACTGCGCTATAGGCTAGATGCAGGAAGAAAGGGCGATCCGCCTGTCGCTCTATGAAGGACACCGCTTCCCGCGTGAAGTTCTCTGTCAGGTATCCCGTGTCGTCTATGGCCTCCTCGCCGCGGTACATCGGCGACCATCCATCGCGTCGCATCTTGAAGTAGTCATGGCCACGCCCGAAGAAGCCATAGAACTCCTGGAAGCCCCGTTCCAGTGGACGTGTCCCAGGCCGGAACCCAAGATGCCACTTGCCCACCATGCTAGTCGCATAACCGGCCCCCTGTAGGACCTCGGCGAGCGTAACCTCGTTGAGTGGGAGTCCCACCTCGTCAGAACGGTTCGTGTAATGTCCAAAGCGTTCCTGATAGCGACCTGTCAACAGGCCCGCGCGGGTCGCACTACAGACAGGGGAACTAGCGTAGGCGTCTGTGAATAGTGCGCCCTCAGCCGCCAGCCGATCAATGCCAGGGGTCGGGGGACCCTCTCCTCCATAGCAGCTTGTGTCGCCGTACCCGAGGTCGTCCACAAGCACCAGGAGAATGTTGGGGGGCCGATCTCCCCTGGGCCAGTCGGCCTCGGCCAAGGCGATCTCGCGCAGTCCTACCGACCCCGCCAAGGTGACACCACACGCAGCTTTCAGGAACTCGCGCCGATCCACTCCGCCATCACTCCCCTACTCCGCCTCCCTAACACAGCGAAACCCGACCACGGAATGACTCCCTGGCGACGGCAAACTCAGGTCGCGGAAAGTCGTGCTCAGGAAGGAGGCCGGGGTGTACCAGGAACCGCCGCGCCATATCCGATATTCGCCCGTCGCAGGTCCCTGTGGGTTCCACGTGGGCGATTGCGAGTAGTAGTCCGCCCCGTACCAGTCCCAACACCACTCCGCCGCGTTGCCGAGCATATCCAAACAACCGTAGGGACTAGCTCCCTCGGGGTAGCTGCCCACGGGGGCCGTTCGCCTGTATCCATCATCCGACAACGGGTCACTCCAAGGGTACTTCGTGTTGCAGTCGGCGAAGTTACACCGCTGTGCCCCGTCCGTGTCCCATTGATTGCCCCAGGGATAGAGGCGGCCGTCGGTTCCCCGCGCCGCTTTCTCCCATTCCGCCTCTGTGGGGAGGCGCTTGCCGGCCCACGTCGCGTATGCGAGCGCATCTTCCCAGGTCACACAGACCACAGGTTGGTCCGGTCCTGCGAAGGCCGCGACAGCCCAATGGGGACTCTTCGCGTGGCCTGTCTCATCCACGAAGGCCCGATACTCCCCGTTCGTTACCTCAGTCCGGTCGATCCAGAAGCCGTCAAGCCGAACCGATGTCAGAGGACACTCGTCGCCCTGCCCCTGGCCTTCTCTGCTCCCCCTGCGAAACGGTCCCGGCCCGACCAACACCATCGCCTTCCCGTCCGCGGGGCACATCCACACATCGCCCGATTGCGGATTCCGTGGGGGAAGCTCTGTTCGCCACACGACGGCCCCAGGGTTGACCTCGGGTGGGGGCATCACGGCCTCTGCTGGCCGCTGATCTGTTTTGGAGTGAGGACACCCGCAGGCTGTGGCCATGACCAGAACGAGCGCCCATAGTGTCGCTTTGGCCTGCATAGCACCGCGCCCCTTCAGGGCAAACATCTAACGTACCCCATACCCCCTCACTGCACTATAACATGATTCTGCCGCTTCTGTTGTCCGTGTCGGCGGGACCAACATCGTGAGTGGCAACGTTCAAGGGGGCAGGTCACTGACGCTGATCTGCCGGTCCCAGGGCGTGTGGAGTTCTGTCCCCGTCGCGTACCTCTGAGCCCCGCAGGGATGAAGCCGGGGGGCTACTCCGGAGACACGGGCTTGATCACGTCCGTCTTGCCCTCGACCTGCTTGGCGGCACGGCCATATCGCTCATGCTTTCCCCGCCGCTCCACTGGGCGCCTGCATCTCTCTGCCCGGCGCCAGCGCTACTCCCGGAACTGCGGGAGCAGGTCGCCGTGCACCTTCAGATAGCCGTCGAGAATCCCCTTCGCCTGCTCGACGTCCGTCACCTTTGGGTCCATCAGCAGGGCATGGAGGGCCGACCTCCTGTCTCCCGTCGCGGCCGCCTTTACCGCCAGCGCCGCGACCGCCACTTCTCGGCGGCACAGCTCCGCCACCGGCTCCGGAAGGTCGCCCACCGGCACGCCGCGGATGCCGACCGCGCTGACCAGCGCGGGCACCTCGACGATGGCATTGTGTGGGAGGTTCGGGATGTAGCCCTCGTTGGGGATGTTGATCGCCAGCTCGTATGCATTGCTGTTTTTCACGATCGCCATCAGCGTCTCGACCGCGCGCTCGCCGGATCCCTCCCGATACTCATCCACCGACTGCCTGCCTTCGGCCATGTCAGTGAGTTCTTGGATCTTCTCTCGCCGCCCTTCGCCGTCGGCCCTGCGGCCGAGGTGCGGCGGGTTGAGCTTGTACTTCTTCCAGGGCTCGGTCCGTGGGTCGCACATCCACTGCAGGTACTCGGCGACATGGGAATCGCCGCAGATCGGATAGAGATCTGTCACCTCAAGAAGATCGCGCGTCAGCGGGAGGAAGCCTTCAGGCCAATCGCCTGCCTTCGCCCGCAGCGCGGGGTACAGGTCCTCGCCCGTGGACTGCCTCCTGACGTCAATAATCCAGGTGAAGTGATTCAGCCCGGCCGCCTTGATGTCGAGGTCCTCCTCCGGGATGCCAAGGAGCCTGCTGACGTTCTCGTAGCCGATGCCGATGCCGTGGCAGAACCCGGCCGCTTTGACGCCCCCGTACTTGAAGGCAGCGAGGGTGACCCTGGGCACCGGGTTCGTGTAGTTGAAGAACCACGCGTCTGGACACATCTCGCGCATGTCTTCGCACATCCCCATTACGGGGGCGATGTTGCGAGCGGCGTGTGCGAACCCGGCCGGGCCACCATTCTCACTGAAGGGCTGTCGCACCCCGTGCTCGAGGGCGACCTCGAAGTCCATCCGCCACCGCTCCATGCGCTCGACCTCTATCGCCACGAGAACGAACTCAGCCTCGGGAAGCGCCTGCCGTCGGTCGCTCGCCGCCTCCACCGTCACGCCGGTATCCCACTCCTCGTTCATGCGAATCGCCAGAGCCTTCATAAGGGCCAGTTTCTCCGCGTCGGTGTCAACGAGAGACAAGGTGCTGCCCCGGAACTCCGGATGCGCCAGCACGTCAGCGAGCATGCCGGGCCCGAAGTCCGCGCTTCCTGCTCCGATGATCACCACCTTCGTAGGTTTCATTCTTCTCCTCCTTCTTCGCCCAGGACTGTGGTCGCTCTCACAGCATCGCACGCGCCCACGCTCAGCCGAGGCGTCGTGCCGGCTCGGCGGAACACACGCGGGTTGCACACTGGCCACTCGGTCGACGGGAAGTCGGCAGGTCAGCCTGACTCATCGGGCGGCGCTACACGAACTGCGGCACGTAGTCAGCATGCAGTCGCAGGTAGGCGGTCAGAATCTCCTCCGCCTGCTCGATATCGTTCACCATAAGGTTAAGCAGCAGCGCCTGCAGCACCTTCTCGCGGGAGCCAGCGACGCCGGCCTCTGCCGCCAGGTTGCAGATGGAGATCTGGAGATTGCGCCGGCCCGCTATCGGCTTTGGTAGCTCGCCAATGACGATGCCGTCTGTGCCGCGGGCATTCACCAGAGCCGGCGGACCTGCGTGAGAATCGCGCACACGGAAGGGAAGAGAGGCCATATGGCGAACAGTGTCGCGACCCGGTCAGTCTGACCGGGCCGCGTGCCTTGGAGGCGAGGGAAAGAGTTAACAAAGGAGAGGAAAGACAGTAATGCTGAGGAGACGTCACGGATTCACACTGATTGAGCTGTTGGTCGTGATCGCGATCATCGGGATTCTTGCCGCGATGGTGTTCCCGGTCTTCGCGCGGGCGCGCGAATCGGCCCGCAAGGCGGTCTGCCTTTCGAACATCAAGAACATCGGCCTCGCCATCCAGATGTACCTGACGGACAACAACGATACGCTCCCCCCCGCGGAGCATCGCCGAGAGGTCATCGACTACTTCGGAACTCTACCAGCCGGCGGCGATGAGGACCCAGAGTGGTGCATGACTCACACCGTCCACCTGGCCAACCCCTATCTGCGCTGGCCCGTGGTCTTGGACGAGTACATCAAGAACCGCGAGGTGTGGAACTGCCCGAGCGCGAAGCTGATGACTGGCGCGACCTTCATCGTCGGCCAGGTGGACTGGTTCACGTGGTACGTGGCCAACGAGGGCGCGTGGGGGAGCAATCCCGCTCCCGACCTGTGCTGCTTCGGCCCGTGCATGACCGCCTTTCCGAACGGCTGGGGCGGAACCGTCACCGACAGCATCGTGCAGGGACGGCTGGCTGTTGGGAGCCAGAACGCTCGCGACATGGGATACAAGACCTTCACCCAGGGCATAGGCTTCAATGCTGTGGACAACCGAGAGAAGAAGCTGGTGAGCGTCGAGGATGTGGCCAGCTACATCATCTGCGGTGACGCCGGCGCCATGCCCTACGACCAGAACCTGGGCACCCTCGCCTATCCCGATATCTGTCAGGTGGAGTGCGGCGCCCCCGAGCCCTGCGGCTGGGCGGACTGGGAGGAGTGCGGCGACGGTTCGGGCTGCATCCAGAACTTCCCGCCAGCCGATGGTGGGTTCTTCAAGGATCCGGACCTGGCCACAAGCCGTACGCGACACCTTGGCGGCGTGAA
>JALGXV010000411.1 GCA_029821885.1 Candidatus Hebobacteria bacterium | reverse complement strand
AGGCGGGCGCGCCGTTCGGCGCGGCCAGACCACCGGCCTCGGCTCCCTCCTGCTCGTCGGGGAGCGCATCATGTTTCACCATCAGCCCGAGCAAGGAGGAGCCGTGCGCCGCCGCGACGACATTGATGGCCGCCGCCCGCGCCTGCGGGCCCGCAGTCGCGGCTCGCGCCGTTGCGCCAGTCACCAGAACCGCAATCAGCAGCCCCGGCAGTGCGCGCACGCACCAAAGGAGCGCGACACCGGGAATGATGCACCGCATCCGCGCCTCCAGTCTGCGTTCCTGTATCCCACAGCACACGGCTCGCCGGGCCCTCATCCGTTTGGACCTGTTGCCGACGTCCGTTGTTCCGTGCTGCCTTGCGTCGGGAGCGGGCCGCCGGAGCACGGGAACGAACAGCGAGATAGGAATCAGACTCCCCCAACGGATCCCCTCAACGATGCCCCAATGGCTAGCTCGCCTAGTCCCAGAGACACGAGCATCTGCGCGCGAGGAGCGCGTCGAGTTGTCCATTCGAGACCATCGTCTGCCCGTTGATCAGCCCCTTTCTCCCGAACTTGTCCAGATAGATGGTCAGCACCCGGGAGTTGGATGCGTCGTAGAAGATCAGACCCCACCTCAGGTCGGAGCGGCTGGGTCTGAGCCTGATGTTGGCGCTCACAAGGGTGGTGGCCAGTTCGGCGCCCAGAGGGGCTTGGTCGAGCCTTTCGATCCCGATCCTGTAGTAGCACGCTCTCTCCAGGTACGGCGGGTCCACGGAACCCCTGGTCGCCACCTCCTTTGGGAGGTATAGGATCTCAAGTCGTGTTGCGGTTCCGGACTGGAGAAGACCGACGGCCTTTCGGACAATGTCCTCTTCGGCGGCCGCGCTGCCGGATTGCGCCCGATTGCCGCATCCCTGCAAAGGCAAGAGGAGTATCGCGCCGACAAGCAAGTATCGCATCCGCATCTCCAATCTGCGTTCCTCCGGCCCAGAGCACACGCCTCGCCGGGCCTTCATCCGTTTGGACCTGCTGCGGGCGTACGTTGTTCCACCCTGTCTTGCGTCGCGAGCGGGCAGTCCGAGCCCAGGAAGGAGGAACGAGATAGGTATCAGACTCCCCGAACGGATCCCCTCAACGATCCCTCCAATTGTAGCATCCCCGGCCCATTGGTGACAGAGCGCCCATCTGCTGCAGGCTGACGGTGGCGGGTGGGAGCCCCGCTTTCGGCCCTCCGGTGCCCACCGTCCTAGAAATTCCCCCCAAAGGGGTTGACACCGGCCGGGAATGTGGTATACTATCTGCAGAGTACTTTGTATAGCAAAGTATTTTGCAGAGGCCAGACGATGGCTGAGATGAGAACCAGGACAGGAGCATTCGGGGCGAGGAGCGCCCCAGACGCCTCTGTGAGCCGCTTTCCGGCTGTTGCCCGCCGGGGATCACAGGCTCTGCTGGACTGCCTCTCCGTGGTGGAGGGCGCGGACTCGCTATTCCTGCTGCGCCAGACCGGCCTCGCCGCGGACACCCTGAGGTCCCACCTGAGGGGGCTCGCGGCGCGCGGTTACGTGGCGCCAATGGCAACCGGGTCGGAGGGATTCCGGCGCCTGCTCGGCCTCACCGATAAGGGACGAGGGGCCCGTGAGACGGTCAGGCGATGGCGCTTCAAGTCGGCCGCCCTCGTTCTTCTGAGCGCTCTGTCACGACGCTGATCGCCCCGCAAGGAGGTCTGCTATGTCTGAGAGGATCAACCTGAAGGAACTCGAGCGAAGGGCCTACCGGTCCTTCTTCAAGGACGGCATCTGGGACATCTGCTTCGGGATCATCCTCCTCGCGCTCGGCGTGGGCGGGGCCATCGCGAGGCTCGGCATCACCTGGGGGTACATCATCCCCGATCTCCACGTGATCACGCTGTCCCTGTACGTTGTCTCGATGGCCGTGTTGGTCGTGGGCAAGAAGTACATCACCGTCCCACGCCTGGGCGCAGTCAGATTCGGCCCGGCTCGCAGAGCCCGACTCAGCGTGTCCGTCCTCATCCTCGCGGGTTCAGCCCTCCTCGGCCTGGTTGTCTTCCTGGTCTTCGCACGCGATAGCATCCCCGCCGGGTGGCTGTCCGCTCGGGTCCTCGGCCTCCTCGCCTTCGTGGTCAACTGCCTCGTCGTCTTCGGCTTGCTCGCCTACTTCCTCGACTTCC
>JALGXV010000124.1 GCA_029821885.1 Candidatus Hebobacteria bacterium | reverse complement strand
CACGCAGATTGGGAAGTCGCCGGCGGCCGCCAGACGCCGGCGGAATGCCCTGAAGGGGGGGCCATTCCAGATCTGCGAGAAGGCTGTGTCCGTGATGTTCCCGCAGACGGCGCCCGGGCACGGCTCGACATCGCCGTTCGGCAGGATGTTCGTGTTGATCCAGGCGCAGACGGCGGGCCGGCGCTGCACCCAAGCGCGTGGGTCGCTGTGCCACTCGTAGACTTGCGAGTCGGTGAGATTGGGATGGAAGGTCACCATCAGCGGGTCACGGAGAGATGCCGCTTCCCGGCGAATGCGCCGAACCACCTCCACCACCTGAGCCGGGTCCGTGGGAGGTGGGTCCGCGGCCCCGGCTTCCTCGCATGAGAGGCGGTGGCAGTCGCCGTGGGCGGCGTTGTGTTCGGTTACTGCACCCGGGGTCAGAGACCATTGGTGTTGGTAGTTAAGAGCGGTGACTTGGAGATCGCGGGCGATGCTCACCATGGCGGGAGCGTGTTCGTAGTTGTGTGGCGTGATGGAGCAGTTGATCACGATAGCCGGGGCGTTCTGTTTGCCCCGGTGCTTCAGCTCCCGTACGGCGGCGATGCCCTCTACGGCTCTCTCGTAGGTCTTCAGCTGGCCCCGGACGGCGTTGTGGACATCGCGGGGTCCGTCGAGGGATACGATCAACACATCGGGCGGAGCGCCCATCAGCGCCGGTGCTCTTTCGGCCAGCAGTGTGCCGTTCGTTGTGAGTGTGCATCGCATGTGGCGCTCCCCGATGTAGCGTATCAGTGCCTCTGTATGTGCGTACATGAGCGGCTCGCCGCCCGTCATCGAAATGTAGGGCCGGAAACGACTCACGTCGTCCACTACCGAGGTCCAGACATCCAGTGGGAGCGCGTCACTGGGACTCGCGCCCACGTAGCCGTTCTCGGCGTACCTGCACATCTTGCAGCGCAGATTGCAGGCCCATGTCAGCCTGAACGTGAGGCCGCGCGCAAACCGGCTGAAGCCGGCCAGGTGGGTCCGCTCGAAGCGGAGAGTCGCCACGCGCAGCCTGTTTCGGAGATACCACGTGCCAAGTACGGGGCGACTGGCAATTATGGATGCACCCAGCCTGATCCTGCTTGCAGTTTCCATGGCTCACCTCCGCCAGCTGCATCGCCGAGTTGATCCGGGCGGCTGCCCGCCGTCTGTCGGGAGTCCGGGGCACGGATCCCCGCACACACGACGGCCGGTAGTGACGACACAATGTCATGCACAGCAGCGCACGGCGTAACGATAGTCCTCGGGATAGTCGATGTCGAGCGCGAGTTCGGGCGCGCAGCCTCGAATGCCTTTGCCTGTGCAGCCGAGCATCTCCCGACAGCGCTGCTCGATATGCGCCACAGTGAGACGGCGGATGAGGAAGCGCAACACGAAGGACGGACCCAGAAGGCGCGCCATGCCCAGGCGGCTCCTGCGCGAGGCGAAGACGCGCTCAATGGCAGAACGATTGCGGACAAGGGCCACCGGGTCCACGAGGAAGGCGCAGCCGATCATCCACTCGCCGTCCCTCAGATGCACGTAGCGCGCCGACCGGTACGAGAACCGCGCCTCGAATTCCGCCCTTCTCAGTACGGGTATGCACAGATCCAGGCTCGGCGGACACACGTCGAGGAACTCCGTGATGGCGTCAGCGGTGACGAAGGGGAGGTCGGTCGTCAGGATCAGCACTCGCTTGGGATATCTTCTGTCGTTGGCGACGTACAACCACTCCAGGCCGCGGAAGATGTTGGCCGGCCCCGAACTGCCCTCATGCAGGGCGGCGTCGACTGAGCGCGCCGCCTGGTGTGAGATGACCTCCTCAGGACCGATCACGACGGTCCTCCCCACGCGGCCTGTTGCGCCGAGCGACGCGAGCGTGCGCTCGAGCACGGTCCAACCCCCCAACTGAATCAACGCCTTGACCTCGGTCCCGGCCTCACGGGCGAACGGGCCTGAGATGCGCCCGCCGGCGGGGACTATCGCGTCTAGTCTCATGGTGGATCGACCTCCTCGCTTTATTGCCGTCTGTCTGCACGGATGCGCGTCTGACTTCGGATCGCGGCACAGAAGCCTGCCGGCCAGGGACGGACGGCATGGCCTTGCCGGAGAGACGGTCGCCCAGGCGCGGCTCCGTTCCGGCAAGGAGACGCCTGACGTTATTCTTGTGACGGACCAGGATGAGTGCCGCCATCGCGGCTGAGAGGCACAGATAGGCTGCTCCGGGCTGCGCCAGAAACGCGGCGAGGGGGAGCGAGACAGTGGCGGCCATGGTGGCCGGAGATATGTAGGACCAGCGCCCGGTCAGGAGCCGGGGCCCTATCAGGCCGGAGAGCCACACGCCGACTGGAACCACAGCCACGTACCAGGGAACCGCGCGCAGCAGGGAGAGGCCGAGCAGGACCCCCAGCGCGCAGGCAACGCTCTTGCCTTCCGAGAACCGACCCTCCGCCAGCAACAGCCACAGCGAGTACGCATGTCCGGCCATCACGAGGATGCTGACTGAGGCGATCACCCAAGGCGACGACGCCAGGGCTCGTGCCAGCAGTATCACACCCAGCGCCTTGCCGGCGTCTGCCAGCAGCGTTCCCGCACCCAGCCAAACGCCGCCTACTCGACACACGTTGATGGCGCCGATGCTCTGCGAGCCGTACTGGCGGACGTCGAGCTTCCGGATCGCACGGATCAACAGGTAGCCCGACGGAACAGATCCGATCAGATAGGCCAGGAGGCAGAGAAGAGCAGGCGTCAGCATGGCCGTCCTCCTATGGATGCGGCACCAACGGCGCTGCCCGAGTAGCGCGCCTCCAGACATCGTATCTTCGCCACCTTGCGAGAGGACCGGCCGCCCTGGAACTCCGCCTGCAGCCAGGCTTCTACGATGGCGAAGGCGAGAGGAACATCGACCAGTTGTGCGCCGAGCGTGATGACCTGGGCGTTGTTGCTCTCCCGCGCCTTCCGGGCGGAGTAGACGTCTGTGACCGGCGCCGCGTAGACGCCCAGGATCTTGTTGGCGGCGATCGCCATGCCGAGCCCTGTCCCGCACACGAGAACGCCGCGTTCGATGAGGCCGTCCCGTATTGCCTCGGCGAGAGGGGCCGCGATGTCGGGATAGTCGACGGGCGCGCCTGATGACGTGCCAAAGTCGCGCACCTCCTCGCCGCGCTCCTTCAGGAAGAACAGCAGCTCCTGCTTGAGCACAAAGCCATTGTGGTCGCTGCCAAGGCCTATCATCGCAGTGCTGCTCCAGTCTCGCATGCGGGCCTCGTGGAAGCAGTGGCAGGGAGACCGTCTTGCGTGTCACGGCCGAGTTGGCGACGTCGAGCGCCCACAGCCGCCAGGACCAGAGCGGCCGCATCGAGCGCGGCCCGGGGGCGCCCCAACGAGCGCGCTCGTTCGGCCATCCGGCAGAGCTCATCCGGGCACCGCAGGAGTCCGTCGAGCACGGCTGGGACTCGAGCGGGGTCCGCTGCATGGAGGGCCGCGCCTTCCCTGACGACAAACTCGACGTTGGCGCGCTCCTGACCCGCGGAGGGACCCAAGTACAGCAGCGGCACACCGCACGCCAGGGCCTCCGCTGTGGTCAGACCTCCCGGCTTCGCGGCCAGGACGTCGGCGTTCTGTAGGAGGCCTGGCATGTCATCGACATATCCCAACACGCGGCAGTCCGGATGCGCCGCCATGGTTAACAGCTCCCGGCGAAGCGACTCGTCATTGCCAGTCACCACTGTCAGGTCATATGCCGAGGGGGTCCGCGCGTGGGCCCGCACCAGTGCACGCGCGGCCTCCGCCGCCCCACGGTACAGGCTCCTTTGCGTGCTACCGGCCATCACAACTACCGCCGGCCGTCGGATCTCCAGGCCGCGAGCGGCGACCTGGGCACGGGCAGGACGCGACCAGAAGGCTTCCCGCACGGGGATGCCAGACGCGTGAACGCAGCGGGCAGGCACTCCACGAGAGATCAGCTGGGCCGCGACCTCCTGGCCCGGCGCAAGCACGATGTCGACGCCGCTGGACGGCCAGAACCGATGGCAGCCGAAGTCCGTAAGGACGAAGGCATTGACGAACTCCATTCCCGCGCTTCGCAGTCTGGCGGCGAAGCGAGCGGCCAAGGCGTGGGTGCACACGACAGCTTCGGCGCCCGCATCTTCCAGGAGTCGACGGAAGCGGCCCAGTAGTCGCCTGCTGTTGCTGGGGTCATTCAGTATGCCGGGCCGGCTGCGGCGCCACCATCTGTCGTAGGCCCAGGGGGCGAAGCGGAGAGCCGCGCCGTAAGCCTCTGGCAACTGCCGAAGTCGCCAGGAACCGATGGCATCGACGAGATCAATGACGCGTGATTCGGCCGATCCGGCAAGACGCTCGACCGCTGCCGCTATCGCTTCTGCCACCATCCTGTGGCCGGAGCCAACGGACAGGTGAGCGATGACGATGCTGGGGCCATGGGATTTCCTCTCTGCGAGAGGAGTGCCTTGAGTTACTGGCAGCCTCGCTTGTCCGGCCATCTCTCCTTCTTTCGAAGCTCCGACGCGTGACATCGAGCTCTGGGGATAGCATGCCATTCACATGGGGTCAGGCAGAAGAGCCGGCAGGCCTAAGACGATGCTGTCCGGAGTCCCGTTTTCCTAGGACTGCCGACAGCAGAGGGTAGGGCGAAGGAAGGGCGGAGGCGCGGACGAGCGACGCTACTGCGGATCCGTTAGACCATGTCGGGCGGCCAGCAGCGCCGCCTCCGTGCGGTCGTTCACCTGGAGCTTCGACAGGATGCTCGAGATATGGTTCTTGACAGTCTTCTCGCTGATGTAGAGCCGCTCTGCGATCTCTCTGTTCCTGAGACCGTTGCCGAGCAGTTCCAGGACCTCCATCTCTCGACGCGTCAAGTCGGCGAACACTTCCTTGGCCGCCGCGCGGAGCTGGCTGATACGGGAGAACTCGGCCAAGACTCGGCTCACCAGCGACGCGTGCAGGTAGCCTTCGCCTCTCGCGGCGGCTCTGATGGCCTCGACGGTCTGCTCAGGGGGCGCGTCTTTCAACACATAGCCCGTGGCGCCGGCCTTGACGGCCCTGAACACGTTCTCGTTGTCTTGGTGGACAGTGAGAATCACTATGGCGCAGTCCGGCAGCTCGTCTTTGATCTGTCGGGTGGCCTCGATACCGTCCATCTTGGGCATCTTGATGTCCATCAACACGACATCGGGCCTGTGCTCCCGCGCAAGGCGGAGGGCCGCTTCGCCGTTGTCCGCCTGCTCCACCACCTCTATGTCATCCTCCGTGGCCAGCAGCCTCGCCAACGCATGCCGGACGACGGTCTCATCCTCTGCGATGAGCAGTCTGATCGCCGCCATTTCGAACTCCTTCCGCGAGCGCGATTTCGCTCTCCTTTAGGGGAACTGAGAACCTGATGTCGGTGCCGCCGCCGGGAGTGCTGCTGATCTCGAGTTCACCCCCAACAGCCATCGCGCGCTGTCTCATGCTCGACAGTCCGAAGCCTGTGCCGACTGTCGTCGATTCGGTCGCCCCTTCCGGGCAGAAGCCCGCGCCATCATCTGCGACAAGGCACTCGAAGAAGCGGCCGCCGAACCTCAACGTCACCTTGGCCTGTCTGGCCTCCGCATGCTTCTCGACGTTCGTCAGCGCCTCCTGGATGATCCGGAAAGCCGCGTGGGCCACTTCGGGTGGCAGAGCCAGCGAGGGACCTTCGATCGCCAGGGGCGTAGAAACCGAGGCCCGCTCGCCGAAGGTGTTCAGGTGGTTTCGCAGCGCGGCGAGGAAGCCCTCTCTGTCCACGGCAGGGGATCGGAGCAAGCGTATGAGGTACCGCAGCTCGTCTGCGGCTCGGCGGACAGCATACCGTTGCTCAACTGCCAGGGCGGCAGCCTCCGCCGGGTCGTCGGATACGAGTCTGCGCGCCAACTCGAGGTGCATGCTGATGTCGGCCAGATAGTGCTGAAGGCCGTCATGCATTTCCCCGGCGAGGCGATCGCGGTAGTCGGCGAGAGCCAGCCTCTCCCGGAGTTTTGCAGTCTCCTCAATACGGGCGCTCTCGGCGAGCGCGTAGACCACCGCCTGCGAAGTGGCGAGCACCAGAATCAGCAGACGCGCAGCCATCGCGCCTACGTAGTCGGGGTCGGCACGGTCGGTCCAGGTCGCCGCGAGGTAGAGCAGGCCACTGCTGAGGCCGGCGACAAGCGTCCTGCGAGGGAGACGCTGTATCGATGAGGTCGCGAGAGGCCAGACGTAGAGCAAAGCGGCCTCGCTGTCGAGGCCGCCGGTTAGATGCACCACCCCGGTGATGAGCAAGAGATCGATGCCCAGCCACAGGTAGCTCAGCTGCTTCGAGACCCCCCGGCCGACTACGAGATAGCACCGCAGCGCAACATAGACGAAGGCCACCCCAATGAGGCCGTGGAACAGCCCCAGATTCTCGCCCGTGCGTTGGCGCACCGGGCCGATCTGCACCCAGACCAGCGCGGCCAGCAACAGGACGAAGTACTGGATGAAGAAGGTGACAGATCGGGACCTCGCTTTGCCCATCTCCCCCCGTCCTTGGCTCTGCCGTCGATCCTGCCGCGCCTGGATTCGCCGTCGCATCCCTTACTTCCCGCTCTGTACCGGCGTCTGTCCCAAGGATATGGGGCTCGCCTTCCAGGCGAAGGAGGACCCCTGCCCCATTCTCAGAGGCCCGACATCTGGCATAATTGGTGTGATCTACACGCTGGGCGACCAGGTGGCCCCTGATCGTACTCCGACAGGCCCCGGGGGGACAGAAATGCGAGACGCACCTGAACAGGCCGAGGACGACCGCCTCCGGATTGTCAGCGTCAGTCTCGGGTCGTCCAAGCGAAACCATTCCGTCGACGTGGTGATGCTGGGACGGCGCCTCACGATCGAGCGCATCGGCGTGGACGGCGACTACCACAAGGCATGCACTCTGATCGGCGAACTGGATGGCGAGGTCGCGGCGATAGGCCTGGGGGGCACCGACCTGTTCCTCGTAGCCGGCAAGAGAAGATACGTCATCGAGCAGTCCCGCCGTCTTGCGGAGTCGGCCAGGGTCACACCGGTCGTGGACGGCAGCGGCCTGAAGAACACTCTCGAACGGGAGACGATACGCTGGCTCGTCGACAGCGGCGAGCTGACGCTGGCCGGGAAGAGAGTCCTCCTGGTCAGCGCGGTAGACCGCTTCGGCATGGCCGAGGCCCTCTCAGAGGCCGGCTGCGAGATGATCTTCGGAGACTTGATCTTCGCTCTCGGCGTGCCGGTACCGGTGCGGTCACTGCCCGCCATCACCGCGGTTGCGAGACTGCTCCTGCCGGTGGTGCGGCACCTGCCCATCAGCGTGCTGTATCCTACGGGGAGAGCCCAGGAGGGTGAGCGCCCCAGGCATGCCCGGTGGCTGCGGTGGGCAGATGTCGTTGCCGGGGACTTCCACTACATACGCCAGAACCTGCCCGAGAACATGGAGGGCAAGACCATCATCACGAACACGACTACGCCCGATGACGTCAGCCTGCTGAGGGAACGCGGCGTCGCGACTCTGGTTACGACGACTCCCGAGCTGGAAGGGCGCTCCTTTGGCACGAACGTCATGGAGGCTGTGTTGATCGGCCTCGCCGGGAGACCTCCAGAAGAGATGCAGCCTCACGACTACCTAGCCCTGCTCAACCAGCTCGGATGGCGGCCGAGAGTCAGCCGTTTGGGTGAGGTGGGGACCGCGGGAAGGCCGGGCTGTGGAAGCTAGCGCGGATCATGGCAATGTATGGTGAGACACGAGCATGATGGCAACACCGCACATGCTGGCCGGAGCGGCCATCGGCAGGGGCCTGCGCCGGCCGTGGCTGGCCTGGCCGGTCGCTTTTGGGACCCATTTCCTTCTAGATTTCGCGCCACATCTCGACGAGCACGCCATGTTCGGCGTCGAGCATGGCGGGCCCACGCCCGTCGAGGCGACGGCCGCCATTCTGAACTTCGTGCTCGGCCTGGTGTTGGTCGGCTGGCTCGTGTGGCGGCGGCCGGACCGGCGCGTGATGCTCGGCGGAGCGATCTTCGCGATTCTGATAGACGTCATCGAGAATATACCCGCTCTGGGTCCGTGGCTCATGGCCTGGCCGGGGACTGCGTGGCTCACCGAGTTCCACCACGCCTTCCAGCGCAATGTGATCACGTCGCAGTGGCTTCTCGGGATCGGCACCCAGGTAGCCGTTGTTGTCCTCTCACTGGCCCTGCTCCTGGGCCGCAGGCCGGCGCAGGCGAACTCCGTCGCAGGAGGTGGCTCCTGAGGTGGCTGGCCGGGCCCGCCGACAGATGCCACTGTCGGCCGCCATCTCTCCCGACCGCAACTGACACTGACATCAGAGCGGTGCAGCTGCCGCAGGTGGTCACAGGCAAACGCCTCGATTGGCGCGCTTCGCAACAGGGGTAGGACGGAGAGCAGACAAGCCAACGGACGGGAGTGCCTGGGTTTCCACATCGGCGAGCGGTGCTCACTGACAACCCGGAGGGGAAGAGCGTGTCCGAGATAAGGCAGGACGGAGCGACGAAGAGATGGGTGATCATCGCTACGGAGCGAGCCAAACGGCCCCGCGATCTGGCGACGGCGCCGACTGCCGACCA
>JALGXV010000009.1 GCA_029821885.1 Candidatus Hebobacteria bacterium | reverse complement strand
TAGCCTCACCAGCACAGTTGCGACACATACTCTTCGAGAAGCTGGGGCTTCCGCCGGACAAGACGAAGCGAACGAAGACCGGCTACTCGACGGCGGCCGATGTGTTGGCGGCACTCAGTGAATACGAAATCGTCGCGAAGATCCTCGAGTACCGCGAGGTGACGAAGCTCAAGTCCACCTACGTCGACGCGCTGCCGCCGCTGGTGCATCCTGAGACCGGTCGTGTCCACACGTCGTTCAACCAGGCTGTGACCGCGACCGGCCGACTGAGCAGCACCAACCCGAACCTCCAGAACATCCCTGTCCGGACCGCCGCGGGAAGGGAGATTCGGCGCGCCTTCATCGCCGGGTCTCCGGGCAGTCTGCTTCTCTCGGCCGACTACTCGCAGATCGAGCTGCGCATACTGGCCCACATCACCGAAGACCAGAATCTCGTCGAGGTCTTCCGCCGGGACGAAGATCTCCACCGCGCGGCGGCGATGGAAATCTTCGGCGTGGATCCCCAGGACGTGACACCGGGAATGCGGGCCTTTGCGAAGATGGTCAACTTCGGGATCCCGTATGGCATCAGCGACTTCCGCCTCGCCCGCGAGATGGGCATCGGGCTGGAAGAGGCCCGGAGCTACATGGAGCGCTACTTCGCGAAGTTCCCTGGCGTCCTGGAGTACACTACGGAGATGCCCGAGCGGGCCCGGCGCGATGGGTACGTAGTCACGCTCATGGGGCGGCGCCGGCCCTTGCCGGAATTGCGCAGTCGGGGGGCTTCTGTCCGTCAGGCCGCAGAACGGATGGCGATAAACACTCCCATGCAGGGCAGCGCGGCTGACATCATCAAGCTCGCGATGCTGCGTGTCCACGACTCCCTGCAGGAACGGGACCTGGGGGCCCGGATGCTGCTCCAGGTGCACGATGAGCTTGTTTTCGAAGTGCCCGAATCGGAGGTGAGCGAGGTCGCGGCACTGGCAGCCGAGTGCATGTCGACCGCGTACCAGCTTCGCGTCCCTCTGAAGGTGGACGTGAAGGTTGGCAGCAACTGGCTTGACATGGGACCCGTGTCCTGAGCCAGAGCTCCCTCCGGCGTCTTTGCGGGTCGAGGGGGAGCCATCTGTCGGGTGCAGGAAGGACCCTCTGCGGGAGTGCAGAAAGACACATCAGATCGGCGGAGGGCACCCGCAGAGCAGGTTCTCTCCGGTGTAGTCCAGGCGAGTGCGAGACCGTTCCGCCGCGGCCGGCAGGCAGAAGGAACGAACGACAACTGAGACTGGTGGGCGCGACGCAGGGATGAACGCCGACCAGGGGCGACGCTCAAGGCAGCGGCCCGTCGAGGCCGGCCGAGCGGGGCCCGCACCTGGCAGAGGAAGGATAGGGGTCAGTATGGAGACACCCGAGTTGGACGTGGGTTCTCAGGACAGTGGGGTGGAGCCCGCGGAGCAGGTCGAAGATCGTGCTCCGACGACCGAGGAGACTCCGCCACGTTCCCAGGACGAGATGGAAGCCGCAGTGGCGCCTCTCACCCGCGGGCAGATCGTGAAGGGGCTGATAGTCCACATCGACGACGATGGGGCCCTTGTGGATGTGGGCACGAAGTCGGAGGGGCACGTAGAGCCCGGCGAGTTGGCGGGCGGCACGACCGACGACGGCAAGCCCCTGGAGGTGGGGGACAAGATATCCGTCTATGTCGTTCGCCCCGAGGACGACGAAGGCCGCTCTGTTCTCTCCAAGAAGCGCGCCGACTACGAGCGCGTCTGGCGACGGGTGATAGAGGCGCACGAGAAGGGAGAGGTCCTCTCGGCCATGGTGACGGACCGGGTGAAGGGCGGGCTGGTGGTCGACTTGGGTCTTCGGGGCTTTCTGCCCGCCTCACATGTTCGGACGCGCAACGTCCACGCGCTCGACCGCTTCATCGGACAGTCTCTCCGGGTCAAGATCATCGAGGTCGATAGGGGACGCAAGCGGGTCGTGGTCTCTCACAAGAACGCCATCGAGGAAGAGAGGCGTCAGCGACGGGAGAAGACGCTCGCCTCCCTCGAAGAGAACAAAGTGTACCGGGGCGTCGTGCGGCGGATCACCAACTACGGTGCCTTCGTCGACCTCGGCGGCGTGGATGGGCTGCTCCACATCACGGAGATGTCCTGGACTCGAATCGACAATCCCTCTGATGTCGTGAAGGTCGGCGGCAAGATCGATGTGATGGTTCTGCGATTGGACCGGGACCGCAACCGAATCTCTCTCGGCCTGAAGCAGATACTGCCCGACCCATGGGAAGAGGTGCCAAAGAACTACAGCGTTGGGCAGATCGTGCACGGCAAGGTGACGCGGGTAGTTCCGTTCGGTGCCTTCGTGCGACTGGAGAGCGGTATCGAGGGCATCATCCCGAATGCCGAGCTTCCGGGCGAACGAGGGAAGCGCGCGGCCGACGTGCTGAGCCCCGGCCAGGAAGTCGATGTGAAGATCGTCAACATCAGGTCGGGCGAGCGGCGCATGACCTTGAGCCTTCGCCAATTCGAGCAGGCCAAGGAGCGGCAGCAGATCAAGGACTACATGCAGCGGCAGGAGGCAGACAGCCGCGTAACCATAGGTGATCTCTTCGGGAGCGTGTTGGCCGGGACTCAGGCGGCACAGCAGCAGGGAGAGCCGGAGGCGGAGGGCTCTGCCGCGGAGACGCCACCGGCTCCCGATGAAGTCGCGACCTCGGCGGGCAAGACGCAGGAGCAGACAGAGGAGTTCGAGGCGGAGGCCGCGGTTGGCGAACCGCCGGCCGAGGAGCTTGCGAGCCCGGCGGCCGAGGAGCCAACAGACACATCAGGTTCTCACACGAGCCCCGAGGCGGGCCCTGCGAGGGGGGAGGAGGGACACGAATCCAGCCAGGACGCGGAGGCGGCATGCTCGTCCTCGGAATCACCGGAGGAATCGGAAGCGGCAAGGGAGTAGCGACGGAGTTCTTCCGCAGCCGCGGCGCCGCCATTGTCGATGCGGACGAGGTGGCAGGGGAGCTGACCAAGCCCGGCGCGGCCTTGACGGCGCGCATCATCTCTGAGTTCGGCTGTGAGTTCGCGCTCGACAGCGGGGGCCTGGATCGACGGAGGCTGGCGGCGAGAGTCTTCAGGGATGCGCGGGCGACCGGCCGCCTCAACAAGATCACACACCCGCCAATCATGTCAGCAGTGGCGGCCAAGCTGGCAGAACTGCAGACCGAAGGCCGCACCTCGATTGCATGTGTGGTGGCGCCGTTGCTCCTGGAGGCGGGCTGGGCACGGGGGCGAGGCGTCGACCGGGTTCTGCTGATGGTTGCCGACGACGAGGAGCGGGTGCGTCGGGTGGTCGCGCGGGACGGGCTGAGTGCGGCGGAAGTGAGGCTGCGCATGGCCCAGCAGATGCCGGCTGAGAAGCAGCGGCGCCAGGCTGACTGGGTGGTAGATACGACCGCCGATCGGGCGGAGGTGCTCCGGCAGCTGGCATCCGTATGGGAAGAACTTAACCGCCTCTCAGCGCGTCTAATTGGCTGAGCGTGCTTTACAATGCACCGGGGGCTGTGGTAGAATGCGCGCCAATCAGTGGCGAGTGGGTAGGGCTGACGGGCGGGGGAAGTTGATGGGGGCAGTTTTGGTGCCCGCATCGCTTCACTTGTCGTGCACCGCTGTTTCGTGTACGAATGGCCGACAGGCCGATCGCGCACAGCAAGGAGACGACGGATCATGCGGACGTTCTCAGAGGGTCGGCTAGCGCGAAGCATCGCGTATCTACTCACCGCCGCTTTCGGTTGGTCTGCGGGCCTCGCCGGATTCGCCGCACGCCCGGCGGAAGCACAGGTCGTCACGCGGGCGGCGACGAGCCAATCGGTGGCGGTTATTCCCTTCGAGAACAGGTCGAGCTTCAGGCCGGAAACCTTCGGTGACGAAGCCGCCGCCGCCGTTACGGCCGAACTCAGAGACCGGCTGCAGCTTGACGTCCTCCCGAAGGCCGACGTGGTGCTCCAGATGCGCGCTCTCGGCCTCCAGGTCCCGCTGAGCCAGGCGGAGTTGATTCGTCTGGCATCCGAACTCGACGTGGCACTTCTGCTCTCGGGCGAGGTGAGGGGTGCCCGAGTGAAGTCCGGCCCGGAAGGGCGCTATGGTGAGGTCGTGCTCGCCGTCCGGCTGTTCGATCGGGTGGCCAAGGTAGATACCAACGGCGCCCTCGTCGTGGGTAAGGGCCCTGCCTCGCCGGAGGCGAGCGAAGAGATCCTCCTCGAAAAGGCTCTGCAGCAGGCTGCCTTTTTGGTCGTGGAGTTGATGAAATCCCGTCCTACCATTACCGCCATGGTGCTGTGGACGCGGGGCGAGGTCGCCTTCCTCAATGTGGGCTCGAGGGGGGGGGTCCGAACCGGGATGCAGATGGCGGTCATCCGCGGCGGCGAACGGATCGGGCGTGTCGAGATAGACTCGGCCGACGCCATCGGCTCCTATGCGACAGTCTTCGAGGGCCCCCCGCTGCGCACCGGAGACCAGCTGCGAGCGATCTATGTGCTCCCCGCTGACCCGGGCCCTGACCCGGGCGCGGCCACGTCCCAGAAGAAGAAGACCTTCGAGTCAATGGTCATACTCGGCGCGATCCTGTTCGGTTTCGGCCAGTACGCCTCCCGCGCGCGGCGACTGGAGGAAGGTGATGTCGCGGCGCCGAACTTCCAGGCCAGCAGCTTGGCCAACGGGGCCGACCTGGGCATGTCCGGCTACTTCCCCAGCTTCCATCCGCTTCTGGACTGGCAGCCCCACCCCGCGGCCCTCGTGACCTGGGATGGGTATCAAGGGTCCGAGGCCACTCGCATCGTCGGATATGACGTACGCCGTAGCCTGGGGCTTGACATCGTCGAAGTCATCGCCTACCCCTTCTCAAGTCCCGGCCCCGGCCTCATCATCGACTACATGACAGTACCCTCTTTCGTGACCCGCACCATCGAGATCAACCCGGATGACGGCGGCATCAGCTTGGTGGAGAGCGAAGTTACGATCTGGGAGCCGGATTTCGATCCGGAGACGGGAATGCTGGACAACCCCACCTGGGGCGAGTTCGTGGACGACAATTCTGACGAATGGGGCGACTCTTGGACCGAGAGCTCTGTAACCTACGGTTGGTTCCCCTCCATGGATCCTGGCGCCGACTTCGGGGGCATGTACCCGGGAAACATGTACCAGTACGTCATCCGGCCGATTCTCGTGCAGCGGAGCAGTCTCGATGTCTACTACATAAGGCCGGGCGAGTTCAGCTCGGCGTCCAACATAGTGGTGGGCGTTTCGCCGGCCTACGTGGACAATACGCACTACGTGTTCCGGGGATGGGACCGAGGCGTCTACGAGATCTGGGACTGGCTCCCGAACCCTGAGACCAATTATCCGGCATCTCCCATGGCCACCTTCTTCTTCTACTACCCGTACGGAGCGAACGACATTGTCTTCCAGATCGCGCGCGAGCCCAATAGCGATTTCACGCCCCCGGATGTCAGCAATATCTCCATAGTGCCGGTCGAGCCCGAGTTCAGCGACAAGACCTCTATCCAGGTCGACCTGTCAGCGGTGCCTGGGGTAACCGGGCTTTTCTACTGGCGAATCGGCGCCCGCAACTCGGCCGACACGCACGCGCCTCGCAGCTACCCTATACTTGCTGACCCCTACTACGCTGGCTTCACCTGGTCTCGACGGGGGACGTTCCAACTGTCATCGGTCAGCCGCGCGGATCTGATGCACAAGCAGCGAGATGTGCTCTCGGATGCTCGCGCGGCCGGAGCCAGGCTGCCTCGGACTGCTGGGGCCGAACGGATACTGCGAGCCGAGTAAGGCCTGAGTCCATGCGGCGGGCCCCGCGAGGGCCCGTCCGCGTTGCTCGCGATCTTCTGCCAGAGCGCGGCACATATGCTTTTGCACCGCAGAGAGTGGCTTTTGGCTCTCCTGTGCCTCCTGGTGGTGGCCGGTGTTGCCGCTGGGGGACAGGCCTCACTCGTTGGGGTCCAGTTGAGCGTGCGAGCTGACCCGCCGCGCGCGCCAGCCGACGGCCGCACTCCCATCGCCATCTCTGTCGAGGTGCTGAGCGCGTCCGGCGCGCCCGTCGCAGATGGGACCGCTGTGCACTTCATCACCACCATGGGCGAGATCGTCTCCCCGGTTGAGGCGGTGGGTGGCATTGCCCAGACGGTTCTGAGCCCATCGAACGCGGCCGGCACTGCACTGGTTTCGGTGATGGTCGGCTCGGCTCGTGCGTCGCTGGAGGTGGAGTTCACAGGCACACCGGGCAGTGCCTCTCCCGGGTCGCGCATGATCGAGCTGACCGCGGCGGACCTCTCCTACAACCCTGAATTGAGGACGTTCGTGGCCGATAGCTCCGCGCACCTCTCCTACGAGATGATCGAGATAAGCGCGGACGCACTCCATTACGACGTTATGAGCAACGTCATCTGCGCCCAGGGCGACGTCGTCCTCAAGTCCGGCGACTATGAACTGCGCGGGGACGCCTTGCGCTATGACCTCGATTCCCTCCGCGGCCGCCTGCTGCGCGCGACGGATGGGGCCGAACTGCTCCTGGTGGAAGGCCACAAGCTGCAAACACGGCCCGACGCTGAGGGCGATGCCTGTCTCTGGTATCCCCTGCCACAGACGGACCTGGCCACATGGGTGAAGGCGCGGAGCGCCACAGTCAGCCCGCGGAAGAAGGTCATACTGGACCACGCCGCGGTGTACTTCGATGATCTCCGGCTGATGGGACTTCGCCGACACGTCTTGGATCCGAGAACGGGGGGCTCTGTCTTCGGCAATACCTTCGGGTACAGCTCTGTGCTCGGAGCCGACCTGGACGTGCCGATCTACTACCGCGCGAGCGGCACCCAAGTGGGGGCACTGCACATCAAGCGGAACCGAGGGCTCGGCGGCGGGTCGAGCCTCGGCTGGGGACTGGGGCTGAAGGAGGAGTACTTCCGTGAGGGGCACAGCGAGGGGCTCGTCACGGTTGAAGATATCATCCATCCCGACCGGGGCATGTCGTGGCGCCATCAGTTCAGGCTTGACAGTGGCTCAGCACTCAGCTTGGACGCGAGCCTGGCGAAGCTCGAGGACGATGCCCCCACACTGCGCGCCGGCGGGCTGACCTACTACCGGCCGCTGTCCGCCGGCCGGCTGTCGCTCTCGCTCTCGGGCAGCGACTACGGCAGCTCGAGGCACTACTACGGCGGCCTCGCCTACCGCTTCCGAACCACGCGTCTCGGCTCCGGCATCCTGCTGAGCCCTGTCGTGCATGTCCGCCACTCACTGCGACACAGTGAGACAGGCGAGTTGCTGGTCGATCCTGAAACCGGCGAAGCGCTCGAGATCCCTCAGGAGGATGCCGGTCGGACGACCTCACCGGGCGTGGATCTCACCTTCGACCTGCCGAGGCGGAACATCGGCGGGAAGACGCAGTTGACTGCCTCCCTCATGACAGGATATGCGTGGGGTCTCGATGGCGGGTCTCGGTCGCTGTTCGACGGGAGATTCGGGCTTCTCTACCAGCCCGCCCCACGCCAGCAGTTCAAGCTTGACTACAGCTACTCCGGGCGGCCCACGAGCCTTCAACCATCGCCCTTCACGATCGGCCGGCAGAGAGTGAACCTAAGCGGCAACGCCAATATCAAGGGATGGGCTTTCCGGTTCAACGCGTCACAAGAGATCGGGGGAGATCGGCTCTTTGGGAACGTAGTGCTTTCGCATCCTCTGCCGTGGGGCAGGGACGCCTTTGGCAGCCCCCTCTGGCAATTCCAGGCTAACCACATGTTCTCGCACTTCTCGGACTACAGCCTGGCCAGCTCTCGCATCGCGCTCGCCAGGGCGATGGGGCGCTACCGGCTTGCTGTGTGCTATTCGCCGCAGGGCACGAGCGGCTACGAGAGCAAGCCCTGGATCGGCTTCGACGGCTACGGGTACACGTACTCCGGCGGTCGACATCTGTGGATTGAGCTGAGCGCTCTGGGTTACTAGATGTCGTGCTACTGGCTTCCACCGCGCTGATAGTCCTGCTCCTCCCAGCTTCTGCCCGCTTGCCGTTCGTGCTATAATGGCATCGGTGGGAGTCATGGCCCGGCAGTTCGAGCTCGTCTCCGAATTCACCCTCAAGGGCGATCAGCCCCAGGCCGTCGACCAGCTCGTGAGCGGCATCGAAGGCGGTTGTCGTAAGCAGACGCTCATCGGCGTTACGGGCTCGGGCAAGACGTTCACGATGGCCAACGTTATCGCGCGCATCCGGCGTCCCACACTCGTCATCGTCCACAACAAGACACTGGCCGCGCAGCTCTGCGGGGAGTTCCGGGAGTTCTTCCCTGAGGACGCGGTTGGGTACTTCGTCTCCTACTACGACTACTACCAGCCCGAAGCATATATCCCGAGCACCGACACGTACATCGAGAAGGATTCGTCCATCAACGACGAGATCGACCGACTGCGGCACTTCGCAACACAGTCGCTCTTCGAGCGGAGAGATGTCATCGTCGTCGCCAGCGTCTCCTGCATCTATGCGCTCGGCAGCCCGCAGGAGTACGAGCGGATGACGTTCCAGGTGCGCAAGGGCGAGATAACGGAGAGGGATCGTCTTCTGCGGCGTCTGGTCTCGATGCAGTTCGAGCGCAACGACACCAATCTCACCCGCGGCAAGTTCCGCGTGCGCGGAGATGTCCTCGAGGTCTTCCCGGTCGACGAGGAGCGGATCACCCGTATCGAGCTGTTCGGGGATGAGGTGGAACGGATTCTCTCCATCAGCCCAGTGACGGGGGAGATCATGGATGAGCGCGAGGGCGCGATGATCTTCCCTGCCACGCACTACGTCTCCGACGTGGAGCAGCAGGAGCGCGCGTTGGCGTCCATCCAGGAGGAGCTCGCCGATCGCCTCGCGTACTTCCGCACGAGGGGACGGCTGCTGGAGGCCCAACGCCTGGAACAGCGGACGCGCTACGACATGGAGATGATCCGGGAGATTGGCTACTGCCAAGGGATCGAGAACTACGCCCGACACTTCGACGGCCGCTCGCCGGGCCAAGCCCCCTATACTCTCCTGGACTACTTCCCGGATGACTTCCTGATGATCGTGGACGAGAGCCACCAGACAGTTCCCCAGATTGCGGGACAGCAGGCGGCCGACCGCTCCCGCAAGGACAGCTTGATCGGGCACGGCTTCCGACTTCCGTCGGCCTATGACAACCGGCCCCTCACCTTCGAGGAGTGGGAGCAGCGGGCGGGCGACGTGGTATTCACCTCGGCGACTCCGGGCCCGTACGAGTACAGAGCGAGCAACCGTGTGGTCGAGCAGATCGTCCGTCCCACCGGGCTGGTCGATCCGGAAGTGATCGTTCGCCCCACAAAGGGGCAGATCGACGACCTGATCGGCGAGATTCAGCAGCGCACGGCTCGCGGTGAACGGGTCCTGGTCACGACTCTGACCAAGAAGATGGCGGAGGACCTCGCCGAGTACCTTGCCGAGATGGACATCAAGGTTCACTATTTGCACTCCGAGGTGGAGACACTCGTGCGGTCGGAGATTCTCCGGGATCTCCGCCTCGGCGTCTACGACGTCGTCGTGGGCATCAACCTCCTGAGGGAGGGTCTCGACCTCCCGGAGGTAAGCCTGGTGGCGATCCTCGACGCAGACAAAGAAGGGTTCCTCCGGTCGGAGACCTCCCTGATCCAGACCATGGGCAGGGCCGCCCGGCACATCTCGGGTCAGGTCATCATGTACGCGGACAACGTAACGGACTCGATGCGGCGGGCGATGGCGGAGACGAGCCGAAGGCGGCAGAAGCAGATCGACTACAACAAGGCGCACGAGATTACGCCTCGGTCGGTCGAGAAGGGGGTCCGGGACCTGCTGGTCTCGGAGGTGGCCGAGGAGTCACCTCTCTACGGTGAGGGCGAACCCGGACAAGACATGTCGAATGTCATCGCTGAGCTGGAGTTCGACATGGGGCTGGCCGCGCAGGAGCTGCGCTTCGAGGAGGCCGCCAAGCTGAGAGACCACATCAGATCCCTGCAAGGTGCCGCTCCATCAGTGCCGAAGAGTTACACGAAACGAGCTGTCAGACGGCGCAAGAGGCGCTGATCGCCGTCCGCCGCACCAGTCCCGACGAGAACAGAGGCCTTCTGCATGGCCGCCGACAAGATCGTCGTCCGTGGGGCGCGACAACACAACCTGAAGAACATCACCGTCGAGATCCCTCGCGACAAGCTTGTGGTGATAACCGGCCTGTCGGGATCGGGGAAATCTTCGCTGGCCTTCGACACCATCTATGCCGAGGGGCAGCGCCGCTACGTCGAATCCCTGTCGGCCTACGCCAGGCAGTTCCTTGGGGAGATGGACAAGCCCGATGTCGATGTCATAGAGGGTCTCTCTCCCGCCGTGGCCATCGACCAGAAGTCGACCACGCGCAATCCCCGTTCTACCGTGGCAACGGTCACTGAGATCTACGACCATATGCGCTTGCTGTGGGCGCGGATCGGCCGGCCGCACTGCCCTGAGTGCGGTCGACCCATAGTCCAGCAAACCTCCGAGCAGATCGTGGATCAGATCCTCCAGTTTCCGGAGGCGACGCGCATTCTCGTCCTCGGCCCGGTGGTCCGAGGCCGGAAGGGCGAGTACCGGCAGATCCTGGAGGACATACGCCGGCAGGGGTTCGCCCGGGTCCGCGTGGACGGACAGGTCCTGCCGCTGGAGGAGGCGGCCGAGCTCAAGCTAGCTCGCTATAAGCGGCACACCATCGAGATCGTCGTCGATCGTCTCGTCGTCCGGCCGCGATCCCGGAAGCGACTGGCGGACTCGATGGAGCTCGCGCTGCGAGTGGGCGGGGGGGTGGCCCTCGTGCACGTATTGCAGGAAGACGGGAGCGCGGCCGAGGAGCTCACATTCAGTGAGAGGTACGCGTGCACGCAGTGCCAGCGCAGCTTCGAGGAGCTTCAGCCCAGGTTGTTCTCATTCAACACCCCGTACGGCGCCTGCCCCGAGTGTACGGGCCTCGGCACCAGCAGTGAGCTGGACGAGAATCTCATTATCCCCGATCCGAAACTGACCATAAAGGAGGGCGCCATACTGCCATGGCGCAGCCTCAGCTCGCAGTACCACAAGGCGCTGTTGAGGGCAGTGTGCAACGAGTTCGAGATCGATCTGGACACCCCGGTCGGGAAGCTGGCGAAGTCCAAGATCGACGTCTTGCTGCATGGAACCTCCCACGCTGTCCGGGTTCGCTATCGCGGCCGGGGCGGCCGGCTGCGAATATACAACACACGTTTCCGGGGGATCCTCCACTATCTCCAGCGAGAGTACGAGGAGGGCGAGTCGAGTTCCACTCGAGCCTACCTTGACGCCTTCACGGCCGTGAAGCCCTGCCCGGCCTGCCGCGGCACGCGGCTCAAACCCGAAAGCCTCGCCGTCACCATAGATGGCAAGAACATCGCACAGGTGGCCGCCCTTTCCATTCGCAAAGCGATGGATCTCTTCGACAAGCTGCCCCTCACGGGCCGAGAGCAGCGCATAGCTCGCCAGGTGTTGAAGGAGATTCGCACGCGCCTCGGCTTCCTACTGAACGTGGGCCTGGACTATCTCACTCTGGGCCGGCCCGCCGCCACCCTCGCCGGGGGAGAGGCGCAGCGGATCCGACTGGCCACGCAGATCGGCTCCGGGCTGATGGGCGTGCTCTACATCCTGGACGAGCCCTCCATTGGCCTGCACCAGCGAGACAACAAGCGTCTCCTGGACACGCTCCTCAACCTGAGGGATCTCGGAAACACGATTCTCGTCGTCGAACACGACGAAGAGACCATCCGCACTGCCGACTGGGTCATCGACATCGGACCAGGGGCGGGGGAGAGCGGCGGCGAGATCATCGTCTCCGGCACGCTCGACGAACTGTGTGCCGAGCCCAGGTCCGTAACGGGTGACTACCTGGCCGGGCGCCGCTCGATACCTGTTCCCTCCCGGCGCGAGCACAACGGCAACTTCCTCACCGTGTGCGGAGCTCGCCATCACAACCTGAAGGACATCGACGTCACCATCCCGCTGGGCATCTTCACCTGCCTGACAGGCGTCTCGGGGTCAGGCAAATCGACCCTCATGGAGGAGATACTCTACCGGCGCCTTGCCCACCGGCTGCATGGCGCGCGCACGATGTGGGGAGCGCACGACGGCATCAAGGGTGTGGAGCACATTGACAAGGTCATCGATATCGACCAGTCCCCCATCGGCCGCACGCCGCGATCCAACCCGGCCACCTACACCGGCGTCTTCGACCGGATACGGCAGCTCTTCGCGCAGACGCCGGAGGCGAGGATGCGCGGCTACAAGCCAGGGCGCTTCTCCTTCAACGTGCGAGGCGGGCGCTGCGAGGCATGCCGCGGCGACGGCATCATCAAGATCGAGATGCACTTCTTGCCCGATGTGTACGTGCCGTGCGAGGTCTGCCGCGGCGCCCGCTATAACCGAGAGACTCTGGAGGTCACCTACAAGGGGAAGTCGATATCAGATGTGCTCAACATGACGATGAGTGAGGCGCTCGAGTTCTTCGCCAACATCCCGCCCATCGCTTCCCGCTTGCGGACCATCCATGAGGTCGGTCTTGACTACATCAAGCTTGGACAGCCGGCAACAACCCTCTCCGGCGGAGAGGCACAGCGCGTGAAGCTCGCCACTGAGCTTTCACGGAGAGATACCGGCAAGACCCTCTACCTGCTGGACGAACCCACCACCGGCCTGCATTTCGACGACATCAGAAAGCTGCTCCAGGTGCTGCGGCGGCTCACCGAGGCCGGGAACACCGTTCTTGTCATCGAGCACAATCCCGACGTGATCAAGTGCGCCGACCACGTGATAGACCTCGGGCCGGAGGGGGGTGACCTCGGAGGCCATGTTGTAGCGGAAGGCTCCCCCGAGCAGGTCGCCAAGGCACCGGACTCCTACACCGGGAATCTGCTGAGACGTGTCCTCAGGGTGCCAGCGAAGAAGTCGAAAAAGCGCTCCTCGCGGACGCGCGACCGGCGCAAGAAGCGCCCTTTGCGTGTCCCCGCGTGAGCCCATGGAATCTCTCGTCCACGCCTGATGCGCGCTGACCTCCTCCTGCTCAACGGCCGTGTCTTCGGGGTCCCCGCGCGTTCAACCAGCGGCCTCGCCGTCAGCGGCGACCGTGTCCTCGCCGTCGGCAGTGACACTGAGATGAACTCCCTGCGCGGCCCTCGCACGCGCGTCGTCGATCTGCGTGGAGGTCTCGCGGTGGCGGGGTTCACTGACAGCCACGTTCATCTCGCAGCTCTGGCTCTTCGGCTCTCGCGTGTCCGCCTGGAGTCGGCGAGGACACTGCGGGATGCGCTCAAGCTCGTTCGCGCTCGCGCTCGTACGACGCCAAGAGGCGCCTGGGTCACCGGAGAGGGATTCGACAAGAACCGCTGGGGAGATGAGTTTCCGACGCGGCATGATCTCGACGGTTCGGCACCCGACCACCCGGCTGTCATGCGCTCGCGGGACGGCCACACGCTGTGGCTCAACTCATTGGCGCTGCGAGCCTGCGGCATAGGCTCGGAGACCCCGGCACCGCCAGGCGGCGTGATCGCGCGCGACGCCCGAGGAGAGCCCACTGGCATCCTCCAGGAAACGGCCACTGCGCTGGTCCACGAATCGCCCGCCTTCGCTCAGAACCGGCCGCTCCCGGAGGACTTGGAGGCGGCACTCCGTCTGCTCGCCCGGCACGGCGTCACGTCCGTTCATCTCATGGAGGAAATGCCGATCTTCTCTGCCCTCCAGGCACTGTGCGAAGGCGGACGGCTCGGAGCACGTGTGACGCTCTACCGCTCGTTGGCCACACTCGACGGTCTCATATCCGCAGAGCTGCGGAGCGGCCTGGGAGACGAGTGGCTCCGCCTCGGTGGGCTGAAGCTGTTCATGGACGGCAGCCTTGGCAGTCAGACGGCGTGGCTGTTCCGGCCCTACGACAACAAGAGCCCGGCAAGCTGTGGCGTACCCCACATGCCACCGGAGGAGCTGCGATGTCACCTTCGGAGGGCCTCGCAGGCCGGCATTGCCTGCGCGCTACACGCCATCGGCGATCGGGCAAACGCAGAGGTGCTCGCGGCGCTCGCCGAAGTGCGACACCTGAGACTCCCGCTGCCCCATCGCGTCGAGCACTGTCAGCTGCTGCGGCCGGAGGATGTGGGAAGCTTCGCGCGGCTGGGCGTTATCGCCTCATTGCAGCCCTGCCACATTCCCGGCGATATCGCCGCGGCCGAGCGATACTGGGGCGGGCGCTGCCGATGCGCCTACCCCATCAAGTCCCTGCTCTCGGCGGGCGCGACGCTCGCCTTCGGGTCGGACGCGCCGGTCGAAACGGTCAATCCGCTTGCCGGGATCTACGCGGCCACGGCGCGTCGGACGCTCGACGGCCGGCCGCCCGGCGGGTGGTACCGCAAGGAGGAGGGCATCACCGTGGCCCAAGCGATCCGCGCCTACACGCTCGGGCCCGCGGCGGCCACTGGGGAGACCCATGTCAAGGGCCGACTTGCGCCGGGTTACCTGGCGGACATTGCGGTGCTGCCCGGCAACGTCACGCGCCTGCGCGGTCGAGGCCTGCTTGCAGTCAAGCCCGAGTTGGTGATCCTCGGTGGGCGCATCGTGTATCGGCGGAGGCCCTATGCCCGCTGAAGCGCTGACGGCATGTGGCGGGCACTTGGCCGAGTCGCGCGGGGGCGCGCGTTGACTCCTCTCCTCAGACCTGGGTATCATTTCGGTGTCCATGACTGCTGCGGCAACACTTGAAGAGAAGATAGAGAATCTGCCGGACCGTCCCGGCGTGTACTTGTACAAGGACGTTTCGGGGGATATCCTCTACGTCGGGAAGGCGCAGTCCCTGCGAAGCCGCGTGCGGTCGTACTTCCAGCCAGGCGCCGATCTCCACCCTCGGACGCGGCTCATGGTTGCGCTCGTCCGCGATCTGGACGTCGTGGTGGCCGAGTCGGAGCAAGAGGCGCTGATTCTCGAGTTCAACCTCATCCAGAAGCACCGTCCGCGGTTCAACGTCAGGTATCGGGACGACAAGAGCTACCCCTATATCCGGATCGACCTGCGCGAAGAGTATCCGGCCCTGTGCGTTGTTCGGCAGCGTGCCGTCGCGCGCGACGGCGCTCGATACTACGGACCCTACCTGTCTTCCCGCGCCATGTGGGAGACGATCCGGCTGGCGCGTCGCATCTTCGGCATCTGCCAGCGCCTGATCGTGTCGGCAAGGCGTCGGAGCGGCTGTACGTGGGCGCCTGAGAAGGGCCCCCGCAAACGTCCCTGCCTCGACCACCATCTGGGGCGATGCTTGGGCCCATGCGTCGGCGCGGTGACGGCGGCGGAATACGGCCGGGCCGTGCGGCAGCTCTGCAGCTTCCTTGGGGGGAAGTACGACCGCGTATTGGCGGAGCTGCGAGCGCAGATGGAGCAAGCGGCCGCCGACACCCGGTTCGAGGCCGCGGCGAAGACCCGCGACCGGATCGAGGCCCTCGAGCTGACGATCAGCGGCCGGCGCGTTGTGCTTGCGCCTGGCTCCGACGTCGACGCGCTCGGCTACGAACTCCGCGAAGACACGGGATGCTTGGCGGCGATCCAGGTAAGAGATGGCCGCGTGGTCGGCCAAGACACGCGTCTCCTCGAGGGTGTCTCCGGCGTCCCGACGGCCGACGTCGTCAACGAATTCGCGAAGCTTCATTACCAGAAGTCTCCGGACGCACCGAAGGAAGTCCTGCTGCCGATCGGCATTGAGGACAGCGGCGTGCTGGAGGCATTCCTGGGTGAGCGGCGGGGAAGCAAAGTACGTGTGCGGGCACCGAAGCGCGGCAGGAAGAGGGACCTCGTCGCCATGGCGATGGAGAATGCCCAGCATCACCTGAAGACACTGCTCGAACGGGAGAGCGCCGAGCGCCGGCGCGGAGAGGAAGCACTGGCAGAGCTGCAGAACCTGCTAGGCCTGCCGACGCCCCCTCGGCGGATCGAGGCCTTCGACATTTCGAATCTCTCTGGGGCGGAAGCAGTCGGCTCGATGGTTGTGTTCGAAGATGGCCGGCCGAGGAAGAAGGACTACCGGCGGTTCAGGATCCGGCTGTCCGAGGGAAGCCCGAACGACTACGAGATGATGCGAGAGGTCCTCTCGCGACGGCTGAAGGCGGCAGTGTCCGGGAATGTGCGGTCCCAGCACTTGCCGGATCTCCTTCTCGTCGACGGCGGTGCCGGACAGCTTCGTGTCGCCGGCAGAGCGATGGAAGAACTCGGCCTCAGCATGCCCGCAGCGGGACTGGCCAAGGAGCACGAACAAATCTACATCGAGGGACGAGCGGCGCCGATTGCTCTGCCGACTCACTCGCGCGCACTGCACCTGCTGCAGCGCGTCCGAGATGAGGCCCATAGATTCGCGCTGAGCTACCATCGCAACCTTCGCGCCCGGCGGGCCCGGGAGAGCGTGCTGGACAGCGTTCCAGGCATCGGCGCAGCGCGGAAGCAGAAGTTGCTGCGGCATTTCCGAACCGTGAGCCGCCTGAAGGCGGCATCGGTGGCAGACATAGCCGAGGTCGCGGGATGTGGCGGAGCAGTGGCGGCCAGCGTGGTGGAGCATCTCAGGAAGGCAGATACCAACTGAGATGGCATTCCGCGTACGGGCACTCCAGAAGGGCGAGCTGGACGGACTGCTTCTGTGCTTTCAGGACGCATTTGAAGTCGATGACGCGAGCATCTCCGTGGTGCGGAACTCGCTCGTCAACGATCCGTACTTCCATCCGGAGCGAGTCCGCGTAGGGCTTCTCGACGGGCGCATCGTGAGCCAGGTAGTGATACTCCACCGCGCGGCCCACGTGGGGAACGAAGTCATCTCTGTGGCCGGGGTCACTGCTGTCTGCACACATCCTGCCTACCAGAGACAGGGCTTCGGAACGCGCGTCGTGCAGGACGCCCTACGGCTCATCAGGCAACAGGGCTACGACATGGCGATGCTCACGACGCGCTTGCCGGGGTTCTTCTCCCGGTTCGGATTCCGAGAGGTGCCGAAGATCAACGGATTCGAATGCCCGGCGAGAGCGCTCTCCCGCTTGGAGCCAGCCGACCCCTACACCACCCACAAGCTGGACTACAATCGCCACTGGCGAACGGTGGCAGGCATATATCGCAGGTATGCCGTTGGCCTTACGGGCCTCCAGGTCAGAGACTACCGCTTCTGGGAGACGTGGCCGCGCCGCGGGACTTTCCCGCACGGCTTCTCCGCCCGTCTGGGGGCGATTGGGCTGCTTGCAGAGCACGAAGACC
Source organism: Candidatus Hebobacteria bacterium (assembly GCA_029821885.1). Taxonomy (GTDB): domain Bacteria; phylum Armatimonadota; class Hebobacteria; order Hebobacterales; family Hebobacteraceae; genus Hebobacterum. Next base: position 13,960 of record JALGXV010000009.1, on the reverse strand, counting down.
AACCGGTGGCCTACCTGGCGGCCAGCGTGTCTCCCGCGCACGATCACCTGTCCGTCACGGACCTCGCACACCTCCGGGGCCACGAACAGGCTGCGCTCGCCCTCCTCAGGGAGGCCGCCGCGAGCTATCTCACCGGCGCGAGCGGCCGAGCAGTGCTCCAGGTCGGCGGCAACGCGCCGGTCATGTCGCACCTTCGCGCCGGCGGGGTGCCGCTGGAGGTCGAGGTCGGACCGGGTCTGATGGTGCTCATACCCAACCGCGACTGGCTTGCCGCCGCAGGGCTTCGGAATGTGAACGACGCCGCGGAGCAGCTATTCCGCTCCGATCCTCCGATCCTCTGGCATCGAGATGGGTACTGACGCGACGCGGCACGACCAATCGTCTGTGCTTGCCGCCACGGGCTGCTTGATGGACACACCTATGGGATGGATAGGCGCGGCCGCTCGCGAGGGCCAACTCGTACGCGTAACGCTGCCGCGCCCAACGCGGGAGGAGGCGCGCCGGGAGTGTTCAGTCGCGGACTCATTCGAGCACCCAGCGCGGATTCTACTGGATCTCGCCGAGGACCTCCGCCGCTACTTCCAGGGCAGGCCCGTCGACTTCACTGGCTACCGCGTCGATCTCCGGGGCCATCCGCCGTTCCGCCGGCGTGTTCTCCTTGCCGCCCGTCTCATTCCGTATGGTCAGGTCCGCAGCTACGGTTGGCTGGCCGGGATGGCCGGTAAGCCCAAGGCGTCGCGCGCGGTCGGGCAGGCCATGGCGCACAACCCGTTGCCGCTGGTGATCCCGTGTCACCGAGTCGTGCGATCTGACAGGGCCCTCGGCGGATTCGGCGGAGGCCGATCTATGAAGAGAGATCTGCTCGAGCTGGAGGGGATACAGCTCGGCGGCGACGTCGTCGTCTGCAGCAAGACGCATCGGCGCGCTGAGGGCGCGGAGACGCCCTCCACTTCGTCTTCCGGCACACAACTCCGCCTTGGGAGGAAGCTGTGAGACTCCTGCTGCGCTGGGTGCTTGCCTCGGTCGCGCTGCTGATCACCATACACATCGTACCGGGAATCGAGCCAAGCGGCAGCGCGCTGGGGGTGTTCGCGGCCACCGCTGCGCTGGCCCTGTTGAACGTCCTTGCGCTCCCTGCACTCGTGATCCTTCACATCGTCACGCTGCCACTGTCCTGTCTCACACTCGGGCTCTGGACATTCGTGCTCACCTTCCTCGTGAATGTCCTCGTGTTCCAGTTCGTCGGCGCGCTGGGCTGGGGGTTCGAGGTCCACAGCTTCCTTCCAGCCGCCGGTGGCGCGATCGTGATGAGCGTGTTGACGACAGTGTTGACTGGGCTGTTCAACACCGGGCGGGCCCGGAGCTGAGCATCTGATTCGGCCGGTCGGCTCGAAGGCCTGATGGCGAGCCGACGGATGATGTCCCGCGATCCGCCTTCGTCTCGCCCTGGCCGGACGGCCCGTGTGGCCGGCCTCCTCGCCCGATCCTTGACAAGGCCCGCCAGGCTCGGCTAGAATACGCCGGGCTGGGGCAGTGCCTCGGCCCCTCTGTCTCTCGGGGCAAGCCGCGACAGCCGCACTGTTCGCTCACGGTCGGCCTCCCCGTCGGGTCAGTTACACCACATGGATGAGGAGGACTTAGCATGGCCTTGAAGGTGGCGATCAATGGCTTCGGGCGTATAGGACGCCTGACTCTGCGCGCGATGGTGGAGCGCAAAGTTGAAGGCGTAGACATCGTCGCCATAAACGATCTCGCGCCGCTCGACATCAACGCCCATCTCCTGAAGTACGATTCCAACTACGGCCGATTCTCCGGGACTGTCGAGGTGAAGAGCGGCAGGCTGGTGGTCTGCGGCGATCAGTTCGAAGTGCTCGCCGAGCGCGACCCGTCGGCTCTCCCTTGGAAGGCCCTTGGGGTAGATGTCGTGATCGAATCGACGGGCGTCTTTCAAGCAGTCGAGAAGGCCGGCGCGCATCTGCAAGCCGGTGCGAAGAATGTTATTGTCTCGGCCCCGCTGCGCGGTGAGGCCGGGCAGGACAACCCTACGATTGTCCTGGGGGTCAACGACGAGATCTTCGATCCGGCCAAGCACAAGGTCATCTCCAACGCATCCTGCACCACCAACTGCCTGGCCCCTGTTGCCAAGGTGCTTCAAGACAGCTTCGGGATCGAGAGGGGGCTGATGACGACCGTCCACGCCTACACGAACGATCAGCAGGTGCTCGACCTGGTCCATAAGGACCCGCGTCGCGCGCGGGCGGCCGCTCTGAACATCATCCCGACCTCGACTGGTGCGGCAAAGGCCATTGGCCTCGTCATCCCCGAACTCAAGGGCAAGTTGGACGGCATGGCGCTGCGAGTGCCCGTCGGCACGGGGTCTGTCGTGGACCTGACCTGCGTTTTGCAGAAGAGCGCAACCGCGGAGGCGATCAACAAGGCCTTCGAGGCGGCCGCGAAGGGGCGGATGACGGGCATACTGGAAGTCACGGACGAGCCGATCGTTTCGAGTGACGTACGCGGATACCCGGTTTCCTCTATCGTGGACGGAAGCGAGACCAGAGTGTTGTCCGACACCTTCGCCAAGGTCCTGTCCTGGTACGACAACGAGTGGGCCTACTCGTGTCGCCTCGGGGACCTGGTGGGCATGATCGCTGCGAAGGTTGGGTAGTCGCGGACGGGAAGAAGGGCCCGACGGGGAGTGACCGTCGGGCTCTTTTGCCAGCCCCTGTCGCGTCAAGGAGACCATGATGCGCAAGAAAACGGTCCGGGACGTGGACCCGAAGGGGAAGCGGGTATTCGTGCGGGTGGACTTCAACGTTCCGCTCCAGGATGGCAGCATAGTCGATGACACTCGCATCAGGGCCTCGCTGCCGACTCTCAAGGACCTCTTGGACCGGGGTGCCAGCCTGATTGCCGCTTCCCATCTCGGCCGGCCGAAGGGCAAGGTCAAGCCCGAGCTCTCGCTGGCGCCGGTGGCTCGGCGGCTCGGAGACCTGCTCGGGCGGCCAGTCGAGATGCTGTCAGACTGCGTTGGGCCGGAGGTCGAGCAAGCCGCGAAGGCACTCAGCCCGGGCGATGTCGTGATGCTCGAGAACCTCCGCTTCCACGCTGAAGAGGAGAAGGGCGACGAAGGATTCGCAAGGCAGCTCGCAGGGCTGGCCGACCTGTACGTCAACGATGCCTTCGGGGCGGCTCACCGATCCCATGCCTCCACCGCCGTCATCGCCAAGTTCCTTCCGGGCAGCATGGGCCTTCTGGTGGAGAAGGAGGTCGAGGTCCTTACTCGGGTGCTCGAAAGCCCGGAGAGACCCCTCGTGGCCATCCTCGGGGGCGTGAAGGCCAAGATTGGCGTGCTACAGAACCTAGTGAAGCGCGTAGATGCGCTCATCATCGGCGGCGGCCAAGCCTACACCTTCCTGAAGGCGAAGGGGCTCGAGATCGGGGAGTCAGTGTTGGACAGGGACAGCTTCGAACTTGCCAAGGGTATCCTCTCTCAGACGGCGCACGGCAAGCCGCGTCTCCTCTTGCCCACCGACGTGGTTGTGACGACGCCGGACGGCGTGGAGTTCGAGCCGAGCATCAAGCGCGTCGAAGGAGTCCCGATCAGGGTGGCGGCAAGCGACGCCATCCCAGCCGACATGATGGGCGTCGACATCGGACCAGAGACGCGGAAGCTCTTCGCCGAGGAGATTAAGAGCGCGAAGTGCGTGGTCTGGAACGGGCCGATGGGTATCACAGAGATACCCGAGTTCAGAGAGGGCACGCGCTCCGTCGCGCAGTCGCTCGCCGACTCGGAAGCCTACAGCGTCATCGGCGGCGGCGACGTGGTTGCCGCAGTTCAGCAACTGGGATTCGGCGAGAAGTTCAACCATATCTGCACAGGAGGCGGCGCCTCTCTGGAGTTTCTGGAGGGGAAGGAGCTTCCCGGCATCGCTGCGCTTCCAGACCGCTGACATCGAGGGGGAGAATCTCGGGAGGACCCAGGGCAATGGCACGTGTGCCCCTTATCGCTGGCAACTGGAAGATGAACATGACCGTTGCGGAGGGTGTGACTCTGGTGAAGGAGTTGATGCCCCGAGTCGACGGCCTTGGCAAAGTAGAGGTCGCCGTGTGCCCGCCGGCGACTGCGCTCCACGCCGTCGGCCGGGCGCTGGCCGACTCACAGATCGCGCTGGGGGCGCAGGACGTGTTCTGGGCGGCCTCGGGCGCCTTCACAGGTATGCTCAGTCCCCCAATGCTGATCGACGTCGGCTGCACCTATGCCATAGTCGGACACTCTGAGCGCCGGGGCCGGTTTGGGAAGCCCGACGAGTCCTTGAGCCCGGAGGCGGCCCAAGTCTTCGGTGACACGGACGCCAGCGTGAACCTCAAGGCCAAAGCTGCCCTTGGGTACGGACTCTCCCCGATCGTATGCGTCGGGGAGACTCTCCCTGAACGCGAGGACGGACGCACGGACGAGGTGGTGGCCGGACAGGTGCGGTCGTGCCTGGCCGGACTGAGTGCGGAACAGGTGGCGGGACTGGCCCTCGCATACGAGCCCGTGTGGGCGATAGGAACTGGGCGGGCCTGTGAGGCGCCGGAGGCAAACCGCGTGTGTGGCATCATCCGATCGGTCGTCCGCGACGCCTATGGCGCGGCGGCAGCAGACTCGGTGCGGGTCCAGTATGGCGGCAGCGTCAGTGAGAAGAACGCGCATGATCTCATCTCTCAACCTGAGATCGACGGCGGACTGGTAGGGGGAGCCAGCTTGGACGCGACTAAGTTCTCGCAGATCGCGCAGGTGGCGTCCGTGATAGCCAAGGATATGCGGTACGCGTGAGTGCATGAGTAGACGCACTCCCGCGCAGGCAACATGATCGACATCACCGGCAAGGAAGCGACCGACCGGGAGGCCGTTGCGACCGGTCGCGTACACATGAGCCGCCCGGCTCTCGACGCCCTTGCGGCCGGTCGGCTACCAAAGGGCGACGCGCTGGCGACGGCCCGGGTGGCCGGGATCATGGCGGCCAAGCGAACTACCGAGCTGATTCCTTTCTGCCACCCGATACCGATCTCCTCCGTCGATCTCGAGTTCGAGCTGTTGCGCGGGGAGGGAGAGGTCGCCATCAAGGCGACTGCGCGCACCCACGCGGCGACGGGAGTGGAGATGGAGGCACTGACTGCTGTCGCGGTGGCTGCTCTTACCATTCACGATATGTGCAAAGGTATCGATCCGGGCACGGAGATACGCGCCGTGTACCTGCTGCGGAAGTCGGGGGGAGAGGCGGGACTGTGGGAGCGAAAGGACGACTGATCGCAGTCTGCATCAGTGAGCGCTCGGGGACGCGCAAGAGCCCGATCCCGGAGGGGGAGCTTCGAGAAAGCTACGGCGTGGTCGGCGATTCCCACGCTGGCACGGGTCGACAGGTGAGCCTGCTCGCCGAGGAGAGCATCGAGAAGATGCGTAAGGAGGGGCTCACGCTGGGTCCCGGCGACTTCGCGGAGAACCTCACGGTGTCGGGGCTCGAACTTCATACACTGCCCCTCGGCACGCGCATCCGCGTTGGCTCGAAGGCGGTCCTGGAAGTGACGCAGATAGGGAAAGCGTGCCACTCGGACTGCGATATTAAGCGCTCGGTCGGCACATGCGTTATGCCGATCGAAGGCGTGTTCGCCAAGGTCCTCGTCGGCGGCCCGGTGAAGGCCGGTGACAGCGTGGAAGCAGTGGGGGAGGTTGGCGGTGAAGGCCGCGATACTGACCATCAGTGATCGGTGCGCCCGAGGAGAGATGGATGATCTCACGGGCCCGCTGATCAGCGACACCTTGACGGGAGCCGGACTCGCGGTCGTCGACCTCGGCCTGGTCCCAGATGAGCGGGACCGCATCGAGGCCGAACTCGTCAGGCTTGCTGATCAGGTGGGCGCGGACGTGGTATTCACTAACGGCGGCACTGGGCTGGGCCCGCGAGATGTGACGCCAGAGGCGACGGCTGCAGTGGTTGATCGGCCCGTGCCGGGGATCCCGGAGGCCATGCGCGTGGGGAGCCTTCCTCAGACACCGACGGCTATGCTCTCTCGCGGCCTGGCAGGAATCCGGGGCAGGGCTCTGATAGTCAACCTGCCCGGCAGCCCGCGCGCAGCCAGAGAGTGCCTCGACACGCTGCTGCCGGTATTGGGGCACGCCGTCGAAATGATGGCGGGAGGCGGACACGAGTAAGGGAACACCGAGGGACGACGACGATGCTCCCACTGCCCGACCCGGCGGCTCTCCGCCGAGCGAAGGTCGAGAGTGTGTTCGCGCGCGAGCGGGTCCATCGAGAGGACGCTCGCCGGAGTGCGGAGAAAGACGACGCCCATTCCAACCGGTCTTCACAACGAGCAGTAATAGGCGACTCGCAGTATCTGCTCAGGGCCGTTTGATGTCATTACCGAAGTACTGAGGCGTTCGCCTCGAGGAGGGATCTGGCAAGTGCCAGCTCGCAAGGGACCGCAGAGGACCAAGAAGGCCAAGGCGACCAAGAAAACCAAGGCGACCAAGAAAACCAAGGCGACCAAGAAGGCCAAGGCGACCAAGAAGGCCAAGGCGACCAAGAAGGCCAAGGCGACCACGAAAACCAAGGCGACCACGAAAACCAAGGCGACCACGAAAACCAAGGCGAGCACGAAAACCAAGGCGACCACGAAAACCAAGGCGACCAAGAAAACCAAGCGGGCGAAGAAGGCCAAGCGTGGTGCGGCGCGCAGAAGGGCAAAGAAGAGGCTACGGGCAGTGGCCGTCGGCGACGCGGTGCGCTTCCCTGCAGAGGCGAGGAACCAGATCGGGCGGTACGACCCGGCCATCGCCCGGGGCGCCCGCGGAGCAGAGGCAATCCAGGGCATTGTGTGTTCGGTCCGCAACATAGCAACCGGTAGTCTGGTTGCCAAGACTCGCGGCGATCTGTCGGGATACGTGCTGGAGATTATGCACGATCAGACGTTCGACTTGCACCATGCGTCGGACAGGAATACGGGAGGGCCGCGTGGTCCCGAGAGTGTGGCGGACAACCCTACCTGGCAGCGAGTCCGAGCCGTGCTCGCGGAGATGGCGGGGAGCGGGAACCTGGTAAGCGCAGCGTCGGGGGGCCTTGGCGAGGACCCGGTGCGATCATTGCTGGACGGATGGCGAGTGGTGAAGGTCAAGGCCGAATATGTGGAATCAGCGGAATGAGTCCGGGAGGGCGTCGATTGACGCTACCATCTCTCCGATGCTAGAATCAGTCAGGCTGCCCTGCCGGGTGGTGTAATTGGCAACACAGGGGCCTTTGGAGCCTCTCTTCCAGGTTCGAGTCCTGGCCCGGCAGCCACCGGCTGGGCGGGAATCCGGTTGAGACGGGGGAGGAGCCCAAGGCGACAGCGGCCCTAATGAGAACACCGGGGAGAGGCATCAGGTGAGCAGCAAGAGTCGTGGCAAGAGGCATCCAGCAGCTACTTCAGCAGTGGTACTGGCAGCAGGGAAGGGAACCCGGATGCGCGCGCGCGAGCCGAAGGCTGCTGTGCGCGTGGGCGGTCGGCCGATGGTTGCCCGTGTGGTTGACGCGATGCGCGGGGCCGGCATCGGGTGCATCGTCGCCGTCGTCGGACACCGCGCCGAAGATGTTCGTGCGGCGGTCGGTGAAGACGTCGAGTTTGTCGTGCAGGAAGAGCAACTCGGGACGGGCCATGCGGCCCGATGCGCTCGGGCGGCGCTGGCCGAATATGAGGGCCCGGTTGTCATCGCCTATGCGGACGTTCCCTTGATCACGGAGGATGACATTTCGCGGTTGCTGGAGCATCATCTGTTGTCCGGATCAGCGGGTACCATGCTGACTGCCGTCTTGCCTGAGCCCGGCACGCTCGGACGCATCGTCCGAGCGGCCGATGGCAGGGTGGTGGGAATCGTCGAGGCCCGCGATGCCACCGAGGAACAGCTCAATATCCAAGAAATAAACGTGGGCGTCTACTGCTTTGAGGCCCCGCTGATCTTCGAGGTCCTCAATGGCCTGCGGCGAGACAACGCGCAGGGCCAGTACTATCTCACTGATGCGATCGGCATACTGGTGGGTCGCGGGGAGCGCGTTGACGCGGTTGCACTTCAGCTCCCGCACAATGGTATGGGCGTGGATACTGCCGAGGACCTCGCGCGCGCGCAGCAGCTGTCGACCAGCGGCGGAGGCAGCTAGTCGCTGGTCTGCGGAGGCAGCCCGTTGGAGGAAGAACAAGCAGACGATCTGCGGATCCTGAGCGGGAATGCCAACCGGCCGCTCAGCCAGGCCATCGCCGATCACCTCTCCGTTCCGCTCTCGGACATGGATGTCACCCGCTTCGCAGACGGTGAGATTCGCGTTCGTATCCAGGAGAGCGTGCGAGGAGCTGACGTCTTCGTCGTCCAGCCAACGTGTCCTCCTACCTCCGAGAGCATCATGGAGCTGCTCATCATCCTCGACGCGCTCAAGCGGGCATCGGCTCGGCGTGCAACGGCAGTCATCCCGTACTACGGCTATGCGCGGCAGGAGAAGAAGATCAATCCACGCGAGCCGATCTCCGCCAAGCTGGTGGCCGATCTCATATCGATCGCCGGGGCCAACCGGATGCTGACTGTGGACCTGCACGCCCAGTCCATCCAGGGCTTCTTCAACATGCCCGTGGATCATATCCCGGCCGGCCCCATACTCGCCGAAGACCTCGTCCGGCGGGGCTTCACGGGCCCGGGCATTGCCGTGGTATCACCAGATGTTGGTGGCGTAGGCACCGCGAAGGTTCTCGCCGACCGGCTCAGCGCCTCTCTGGCGATCATCGCCAAGCGGCGGCCCGAGCCGAACCTGGTCGAGGTGATTCAGGTGATAGGCGAGCTGGATGGAAAGCGGGCCGTGGTGATCGACGACATGATCGACACCGCGCGCTCGGTCGTCTCTGCGGCACAGATGGTGTCCGAACGGGGCGCTTCTGAGGTCTATGCTTACGCAACACATGCCGTCTTGTCGGGCGATGCCGTCTCTTCCCTGGAAACCGCGCGGATCGAGGAAGTCGTGGTTACCGACACGATTCCCTTGCCGCCCGAGAAGAGAAGCAACAAGATCAGGGTCCTGTCGGTGGCGCCCACGATGGCGGAGGCCATCCAGCGAGTGCATGCGAACGTTTCGGTATCGACGATATTCGACCGCCATTGGCACGACGACAAGAGATAGTGGGAATCTAACGAAGCGGTTCTTAGGCCATTGGCAGCCTTGAGACCGCTGCCCACCGGGAGGGACGGAAGATGGCACAGGTTCGCGGTGACAAGCGTCACCTTAAGAAAGAGAAGAAGAAGCCGAAGAAAGACATAAAGCAGCGCCGCAAGGAGAAGAGGGAGAAGCAGGCGCAGGAGCGCTCCGGCTTTCTCCCTTGATGGCTACGCGCGGTGCTAGGCTGTCGCGGCCGGGGTATGCCCGAGCTGCTACTATTCCCTTTGCTGCCGTTCCTCTGCTTCGGGTTCCGTCTCGCCGACGACCTCCGGCTCCGCCACCTCCTCCACAAGAGCGCCTTCTTCCTCCTCAACGGCCGGCGTAATCTCCTCTTCGCGTAGAGGTGGCGCGATCACGATTACCACGTCGTCCTCCGCCGCAAGGACCTTCACTCCCGCTGGCACTGTGAGGTCCCGGACCCGGACGCTGTCTGCTATCTCGAGACCCGATATGTCGACTTCGAGGTGATCGGGCATGTCCGTCGGGAGACATTGCACCATCACCTCGTGGGTTACCTGGTCGAGGATCCCGCCGAGCTTCACCCCAGGGCTCTCGCCCGTATGGCGGATCGGCACCTGCGTCTCCACTGCCTCCCGAAGCGACACCCTTCGGAAGTCGATGCTGATGATTTGCCGACGCACGAGGTCGCGTTGGACTTCCTTCACCATCACCGTCGGGCTCTCGCCGCCGCCCTCTCCTTCTATCTCCAGGCTAATCAACGTCGAGTACCATCCCGTCGCTGGCACGGCCTTCGCGAAGGTGGCCGCGTTCACTGCTATGACCACAGGCTCTCTGCCCTGGCCGTAGACCACCGCGGGTATCAGGCCTTGGGCCCTCAGGCGCCGGCTGGCTGCCGTGCCGATCTCGGTGCGTACAGCAACTGGTAGCTCCACTTGCTCGGCTCGCATGCTGCTACTCCTTTCCGAACGGCCATGCGGCGTGCGACCACGTCGAGAGTATAGCACAGAAGCGCCCATCACGTGAAACCGAGGCCGGGAGGGCGAAGACCCAGCCCGGTTTGGCCCCTCAGCCCCCGCCGCCATGGCCGCGCCAACAACGACGGAGACGAGCCAGCAGGCCTTTGGCACGATCTCCCTACAACCAGCCTCAGATCGAGCCGGGAAGGCCCTCGTAAGGGGACTGACCTTCGGAGCAACCTGTGGAATAAGGTGGCCGGGCCTGGCAGTAAGGCAGCCAGCTTCACATGTGCCGAACGGGCCGAAACGGAGGATCACGATCGTGACGGGGTCCCACTCCTTCGCCGTCCTCATCGTTGAACCTGGGCGGGCGCGGGTCTGTCGGTTCAACGTAGAGCTGCGAGGGGAAAGCCTCTGGCGGACAACTACCGAGGAACTTGCACAGCGGCTGGCCGCGGTGCGGCCCGAGATAGTGGCCGTTGCGGGCCGCTTGGATCTCGCGACCGAACTCGCCGAGGACCTGCGACGACGTGGGCTCGCCGACTCCGTCTTCCTCATCACCCCGGCAGAGGATGGTGAGCCAACTCCGACCGGACAGGTCCGAGTTGTGCTGCCCCAGAGTGTCTCCGCGCTGAAGCCGGAGGAGCTTGTCCAGCGGCTTGTCCGCGCGGTGCTTGAGGCCCAGGCCCGAACTCCGGTGAGTCCCTTGACCGGTCTCCCCGGCAGCCCGGTGCTGCGCGCCAATGTGGAGCGGCATCTGGTAGCAGGCGATCCCTTCGTTTTCCTCTACCTCGATATCGACAACTTCAAGGCCTTCAATGACGTCTACGGGTTTGCTCGCGGCGACCTCGCGATCCGCATGCTCGGGCGCGAGTTGATTGGCTCGGTGCAAGCCCATGGCGCACCGGAGGATCTCACCGTCCACATCGGCGGTGACGACTTCGCAGTCGTCACCAGTTCCGGCCGCGCAGAGGGCATCGCCCAGCAGGCCATTGCCGGCTTCGACGCCAACGCCCCGGAGCTGTACTCGGCGGAGGCGAGGGAGCTCGGCTACATCGAGACGCCGAGCCGGAGGGGCGAGCCCGAGAGGTATCCACTGATGACAGTGTCCATCGGTGCTGTCGACGCCGGTCGCCGCCGCGTCGAGAGCTACCTTGAGCTGGCCGAAATCGCCGCTGAGGTGAAGGCCTACGCCAAGGCGCTGGAGGGGAGCCAGTTTGTGATGGATCGCCGTCAAGACTAGCACCACAGCCGCTCCCTCGGGTCTCACGCGGCCGCCCCGGTTGTGGAACAACTACTATGTACGGGCAACGACGAGTAAGGCGAACGGTTTCTGATAAGGGCAAACGCGTCGAAAGGCGCGGGCGCAAAGCTATGGGTCTACGGTCCGCCGGGATCAGGACTGCCAGGCTGCCAAAGAAAGCCGAGGCCTACCGTTCGAGGATGGCCGTAACAACACGCTGGGCAGACGGGGTCGGCGGATGAACGAGGAACGGCGGCGGCCGGACCGGGAGACAGGGAAAGAAGAGACGCGACTCCGGGCATCGAAGGCGGCCAGCCTGGATCCGAATGCAGAGGCCCCTCCCTCCGATGATGCCAAGTCGCGAGTAAAGCCGCGGGCTCCGCTCTGTCTTCGATTGCTCCGCGCGTCGCGGGTATTCGTCTGGCTGGGGCTCCTCCTCTGTCTCGGCTGTCTCCTCCTCGCTGTAGTTGACCACACATACGACAGGGCGTTCGAGGCGGCAGCCGGAGCTGCGCTGTTTGTGCTGCTAGTGGCCGTACTTGTGCAGCAGCGCAGCAAGAAGGAAGTTACCCGTTTGCATCAGGCGCGCGAGCGGGCCCAGCAGATGGCGGACCTGAATGCCGCCGTCATCGCCTCCTTCGCGATGGCAATCGACGCGAAGGACCAGCACACACATGGACACACGCAGCGCGTGAGAGACATCGCCGTCATGATCGCGCAGGACATGGGGCTGAGCCAGGACGAGATCGACGCGCTCAAGACGGCTGCAATGTTGCACGACATCGGGAAGCTCGCCGTGCCCGACTACATACTATCCAAGCCTGCGCCGCTCACCGACGAGGAGATGAAGAAGGTCCACACTCACACCATGGTGGGCGCCGCCATCCTCGAATCCGTCAAGTTCCCCTGGCCCGTCGTCCCGATCATACGAAGCCACCACGAATGGTACGATGGCACCGGCTATCCCGATAAGACCTCCGGTGTGCAAATCTCCTTGGGCGCCCGCATTCTGTCTGTTGCCGACGTCTACGACGCGCTCCTGTCACACCGGCCTTACCGGCCTGCAATGACCGTGCAGGAGGCCGTCGCCCTCATGCAGGAACGCTCTGGTTCGCAGTTCGACCCCGAGGTGCTGAGTTCGTGCTTCCGGGTCTTGTCCTCGGCCCGCGCGCACGACCGCTTCGGATTCATCTTCGACGCGGACAGGGGGGCTGTCGCAGGCGGCTCCGATACGGCAGGACAGCGAGCCGTCTATCAGGGCATAGCTCAGGCTCACCAGGAACTGCTGGCCCTCTATGAGATCGTCCAGACGATCGGGCAGACCCTCAACATGGATGAGACGGCAGACCTGATCATTAGCAAGACCAAGCGCATAATCGACTTCGCAACCTGTGTCTTGTACCTGACCCACGAAGAATCGGGCGAGCTCGCAGTGATCGCGGCCTCCGGGCCATACTCCGATCTCATCCGCGGGCGCCGACTCCCCTCTGGCGCCGGGGTCAGCGGCACCGTGGCGCTGAGCGGCATGCCATCGGGGATCGAGCGCTCGGCAATGGAGGATCTGTCGCTCCTGCTTGGCCCTGCTGTCACCGAATGTTCCCTGACAGAGATCGTGGCGGCACCGCTGGTCGGAGAGCAGGGCACCATTGGGGTCATCGCACTCTATCGGCCCGCAAGTCGGCCCTTCACCGAGGACGACGCGAGGCTCGCAAGCACGATCGCAAGACAGGCCGCGATCGCCGTCAAGAACGCCCAGCAATACGAACTCACGCGCCGGTCCGCCCTCACGGACCAGCTCACAGGTCTGGCCAATGCCCGCTTCTTCTTCATGACGCTCGAACAGGAACTGGATAGAGCGCGCCACGAGGAGACTCCGGCCTCGCTCATCGCGATAGACCTCAACAACCTCAAGTATGTCAACGACAACTTCGGTCACCAGCAGGGAGATCGTGTGCTCCGGGTGGTGGGCGACATGTGCACACGACACGTGCGCGACACGGACACAGTGGTCCGCTATGCTGGCGATGAGTTCTTCATAATCCTCCCCAACACCAACAACAAGGAGGCCGTCGAGACGGCCAATCGCATCAAGACGGCCGTGCGGGAGGCCCACTTTGAAGCCCGGCCTGACCGCACTGTGAGCCTAAGCGCCGCCTTCGGGGTCGCGACATTCCCAGGGGATGCAGACAGCGCGCAGGAGTTGATAGCCGTCGCCGACCGCGCAATGTACGCCGACAAGCGCCTGAGTCACCAGGCCGACGCGCTTGCCGGCCGTCAGGGGGCGAGAGACGGGGACAAAGTGCTCTCCTCCGCGGAGGTGCCTGATCCCTGAAGAGCGTCCTGTGTTTCCCTTGCTCGCCATGAGGGCAGATCATGCGGAGCGAGAGTAAGACCGCGAGGTATCCCCAAGCTAACCTTGTCCGTCCCTATCTGCTCAGCGTTGGCCTTGCCGGCTGGGTTGTTTTGTTGTGGCTTTTGGTGAGGCGGTGGGAGCAGGGGGTGGAGGTATCGCTATTGTGGGAGGGGGGATTTTTCCTTGGTTTGGCGGTACTGGTTGGGTTGCAGCCGGTGCGGCTGCCCCG
>JALGXV010000123.1 GCA_029821885.1 Candidatus Hebobacteria bacterium | reverse complement strand
CCATCCCGACGCGCATCCCCTTCCGGGTGAGATCGCTCAGCCCACGGATGTTCTTCGGATTCCCCTTCTGCACGATCAGCACCGTGGACATCTGCGCCACCAGCGCCGACTTCGCAATGAAGCCGCGCTCCTTGGCCTGGTCGACGTAGAACTGCTCCCCCGGGATGTAGAGGTCGCCCTGCTTCGAGAAGCAGATGTCTGCCAGCAGGCAGCCCGACCCTTTGTAGCTGTACTCGACGCGGGTCCCTGTCTGCTTCGTGAACATCCGCCCCAGCTCGTCCAGCGGAGGCCGTATCCCGGCGCCCGCATGGACCTTGATGATCGTACCGGCGTTTGCCGCCCGGAGGAAGACGAGCACGCTGGCGACCACCGCGATACAGACCATGGTGACGATGACAAGCTTCCTGGGTCGCATCATCAGCCGCTCCACTCGTTGCTGGCGCCGTCTCATCTGAACCTCTTCACCTGTAGGTTTTCACCGCCGTTGCTTTGAGAGAGGCGTAGACGGTGTCTCCCTCCCCGACTTCCAGCTCCTCCAGAGCATCCGCCGTGATCTCCGCGCACATCGGCAGCGCGCCGTTCAGCGACAGCCGCACCTTGTCTCCCATGTGGATGATGTCCTTGATCTCGGTTTGGAAGACATTGCGGGCAGAGCTAACCGGAGGCTCTCTCGTTATCGTGACCTCGCTCGGGAAGAACGCCACCAGAGTTCCCCCCATCTCCTTCTGGCCGGCGGCCGCGTACAGGCAGCTGTCTCCCACCCAGATCTCGGCCACACCATCTTGAGAGCCGGCCGATATCGTGCCCTCGAAGAAGTTCACCCCCGTCAGCTCGGCCACAAAGCGGGACTTCGGGCTGTGCAGTAGGTCCTCCCGAGAACCCATCTGCAGCACTCGACCGCGATCCATCACACAGATCCTGTCGCCGAATGTGAGAGCATCTATGTAGTCGTGCGTCACCATGATCGCGATGCGGCCCACCACCCGCAGCATGCGCTGGAGCTCGCCGCGGACGCGACCTCTGGTCTGGGCGTCGAGCGAGCCGAGGGGCTCGTCGAGCAGGAGGATCTCAGCGTCACAGGCTATCGCGCGCGCCAGCGCGACTCGCTGGCGTTCCCCACCCGAGAGGGCGTCCGGCCGTCTGTCCTTCAGGGGGGTTATGCCGAGCAGCCCGAGGATCTCGTTCACCTTCTCCGGGATCTCCGCCCTCGGGTGGCGGCGAGCGCGCAGACCGTAGGCGACGTTCTCCTTCACGCTCATGTGGGGAAACAGCGCGAAGTCCTGGAAGACGTACCCTACCTTGCGCTCCTCCACCGGCACACTCGCCCCGGAAGAAGCATCGTAGAGCGCTCTGCCCCCCAGCTCGATCCGCCCGTCGTCGGGCGATACGAGCCCGGCGATGATGTTGAGCGCCGTCGTCTTCCCACAGCCGCTGGGGCCGATGATGACGAGCGTCTCCGCCGGCTTGACCTCGAAGGCCAGCTCAAGCGGAAACTCGCGGAGCTGCTTAGTTACCTGAACCGAGAGCATACTCCCGCCGATCCGTCACCCAGCCAAAGCCGCGCTCCCCACAGGCCTCGGCTTTCGCTCTAACCACGACCATTCTCGGACAGCGCTGTGAACGAACTATGAAGGGCCGGCGAAGATTTGCCGACCCCACGTGAAGCGGCTCCCGCGCCGCGCGCGAGAGCCGCTTTATGTGGTCAACTTCCCGACCGTCCACCGCCAATTCCAGCCGCCAGGCCTCGAGCCAGGAGAGGGCCGGCCTCGCCGCCAGCCTAGACGGCCGCCGCGACCATATCCCCGATTTCGCTCGTCGGCGGGCACTTGCCGGCCGAGAGGTCGGGGATCTTGCCGCTGGCCAGGACGCTGGTGAGCGCCTTGTCAATTCGCTCCGCGGCCTCGGCTGCTCGGACGTGCTCCAGCAGCATCTGCATCGCCGCGATGCAGGCTATTGGGTTGGCCTTGTTCTGGCCCGTGTACTTCGGGGCCGAGCCGTGAATGGGCTCGAACATCGAGGTGCCATCCGGGTTGATGTTGCCCGAAGCGGCGACCCCCATGCCGCCCTGGATCATGGCGCCCAGATCGGTGATGATATCGCCGAACATGTTCGTCGTCACGATGACGTCGAACCACTCCGGGTTCTTCACCATCCACATGCAGGCCGCGTCGACATAGGCGCGGTCCTTCTCGATGTCGGGATACTCCTCCCCCACTTCGCCGAAGACGCGCTGCCATAGGTCGTGCCCATAGGTGAGCACGTTCGACTTGTCCACGACGGTGACTCTCTTCCGCTTGCCTCTCGCCTTCGCCAGCTCGAAGGCATAGCGGATTATCCGCTCCGTGCCTTTGCGAGTGTAGACGGCCACCTGTGTGGCGACTTCATCGGGCGTCCCGTAGTGCGCGAATCCCCCGGTCCCCACGTACAGGTCCTCCGTGTTCTCCCGGACAACGACGAACTCGATCTCCTCCGGGCCCTTATCCTTGATCGGCGTCCAGACGCCAGGGTAGAGTTTGATCGGCCGCAGGTTGACATACTGATCCAGGCCGAAGCGTAGGTCGAGCAGCAGCTTCCGCTCCACGAGGCCCACCGGAACGTCGGGATGTCCCACCGCGCCGAGGTAGATGGCGTCGAACTGGCGCAGTATATCTAGAGCGCTGTCGGGCCGCACTTCGCCCTGCTTCAGGTAGCGCTCCCCGCCCCAGTCGAACTCGGCTGTCTCGTATTCCAGGCCGGTCGGTCCTGCCACGGCTTCCAGCACCTTCAGGCCTTCTCTGACGACTTCCGGGCCAATTCCATCCCCCGGAATGACAGCGATTCTCAGCATCACGGCCTCCTGGGATCAAGTCAGCGGATTGTAGCATACAACTGCGAGCGGGAGCAAAACACGTGGATGTGGCAGCAGCTTCCTCCGTGGGGTCAAGCAGAGCACGCGGCCTGTTAAGATGGCTCGCGCGTCTCCTGGTCAGACAGTCCCCCGAAGGTGACTCCAGTCGCCTCCGCTGCTGTCATGAAGTGCTGCACCGTCCCCTGTGGGCACTTCTTGAGCACCTCGCCGAACGTCTGTGGCCCCACTCGGTCTTCCACCTCCAGCACCAGCCCGAGGAAGTGGTCCCGCGCTGCCGCGTCCTTGCCCTCGAGCAGGGCACCGTCCGGCCCCGCCGAGCGAAATGTCGAAAGGAGGAGCGCTCTCCGTTGTGCGGCCTCGCTCGTCCACGCCTCGACATCCCACGGCAGCCACTCGGGAGTGCCGCACGACGCAAGCCATTTCGGGAACAGGAGTTCCGCGAGGTGACCGTCGACCCAGGGATCATCCGTATCTTCGAACCCGCCTAGGCCGGGGAAGCTCACGTGACCGTATTCGTGGGCGACCTCGCGCAGCCACTCACCCGGGGGACGCGGCGTCTGCGAGGCATACAGGTAGATCGATCGCCCTTGAGCGCGCGCGCCCGGTTCGCCCTTCTGTGTAACCCAGATGTCTACAGGGTCGCCCCACCTGCCCGTGGGGTCGAAGCCGAGGTACTCCCTCGCAAGGCAGTGGAACACAGCTACTGCGCGCAGCGCCGCCTGCGCGAGTTCCGTTTGACTGCTGTCTTCCCAGTGTGCCGCCACCCGCACCTCGTAGCGCTGCTTCACCGGGTGCCAGAGGTAGGCATAGTCAATCAGTGCGAACCCCTTCTCGTGTAACTCGTCCCAGCGTTGCCCCTCTTGAGCCGCGAACGCGCCTCTCGTCAGAAGCAGATGGTACTCGCCCTGCGCACCCTCCCCAATGGCATCGAACTTGAGCTCGATGGCCTCGTGAGGGAACGGTGCCGCCGACTCGGCCTCCTTTGGCAGCCAAGTCGGCATCTGCGCTGCTACGAGAGCATTCACGCGCTGCCTGGCCTGGGGGTCATCAGGGTCCTCCGCGAGGATCTTGAGGTACTCCGCGACCGCCTTCTCGACGAGCCCGTGGATCTCGTAGCGGGATGCCATCATGCGGCGTGTCGCGTACGGGTCGGCCGCGACGGCGGGTCCGACCCGACCGCAGAGAAGCGCCACCGACAGCGCCAGTGTGGCCGCACCTCGTAAGAGGCCCGCTCTCATCTGTCCGCCGCCATCACCGGCATTGGGAACATCTCGCCGCACGCGGCCGCGAGCGCGCTCCTTGCGGGGCTATCTGGAATGCAGGCCAGCGGCTCACGCGCGGAATCGAGCCACGCCCGGGCCCTGTCCCACGCCGCGTCGATGGCGCCCACCGACTCGGCCAATTCTCTCACAAGCAAGATGTCGGCCTCCGATCTGGGCCGCTTGGAGACGATAGTCTGCAGCCTCTCGGACACATCCGTGCGCCCGGCCTCCACGGCCAGAATCAACGGGAGCGTGAACTTCCCCTCGGCCAGGTCTCTGCCCTCCGGCTTCCCCGACTGGCCGTCGGTCCCCACGAGGTCCAAGATGTCGTCCGCGAACTGGAACGCGATGCCGAAGCGCTCACCGAACTCAGAGAGAGCCGCGGCCAGAGATGGGTCGCCCGCGGCTGTTTGCACGCCTGCTTGGCCGCAGAAGCCAAAGAGACACCCGGTCTTCGAGCGCGCGATCTCCGCATACTCGCGCTCGGCCAGCGGGCGACCTGCCGATTGCAGCTCAGCTATCTGGCCCGAGCACATGCGCGCGGCTATCCTCGCCAAAGCAGGCACAAAGCGCTCCCGAGCGCCCCCCGGCAGCAACTCGAGCGCTCTTGCGATCAGGTAGTCTCCGAGAAGAACCGATACCTTGTTGCCCCAGAGCGCATTGGCCGACCGTCGCCCCCGGCGACGCGCTGCTTCATCGACGACGTCGTCGTGCACCAGCGAGGCCGCGTGCACCAATTCGATCACCGCGGCCAGCGACACGGTGGTGTCGGTGGCCCCCCCGGCGCACTCTGCCGAGAGCAGGAGAATGCTGGGCCGCAACCGCTTGCCTCGGCCGAGAAGCGCGCGCTGGACGGCCGCGCCGAGGAAGCCGTCCCCCTCCGCCGACACCTGGGATATCGCAGTCTCGGTCCTCTCAAGCAGCCCCGCCAACTCGGGGTAGGCCTCGGCAAGCTGCATGCCGCTCTCTCTCACTCCACCGCCACTCGCTCTGCGATTCAGACCCAATCCGCCAGCAGCCGCGGCCAGGGGCCGGCGCAACACAGCGCGCAGATGGTCGCGGTGATTATAGGTTCTCGACGCTGGGGGTGTCAAACCAAGCCGGCCAGCTGAAGGCCGATCTACGGTCTCGCGCTCTCGCGACACCGAAGACGGAACTGCGCCAGCATCACCGGTGCCGATCCCCGCCCCGCCGTCGGTCGGCTGCCGGCACCTCGAGGCGACAGACATGGCCGAAGCCGTGCTTTCGCAGGGCCTCTCCTACCTCCCCTGATCCGAGGAAGGCAAGGAATGCCATCGCGGCCGACGAGGGGCACTTGTCGCCGACCGGTGCGGCCGCATACGTTATCGGACGCCCACGGTAGACAGTTCCATCCGCGCAGCGATAGGCGGCCTTTGCATACTCCTCGGCGAGGCGCGCCGATGCCAAGCTCACCGTCTCTGGCAGATCTGCAAAGGGCAGTTGCTCCTCCACCGCATGGCTTCGATAGAGGAAGGCGAGGTCCAGATCGCCAGACCGAAGCCTCGGGATGATCTGGTCGGACGGCACGATCTGACCGCTGTTCCTCGGCTCTCCCAGCCCCGCCTCCAGCAACCCACGCTCACCCAACACGCGCTCGAGCAGCTGAACCACGATGACTGCGCGGTAGCCCTGAGGATCTCCCTCGGGATCGGACCGGCCCAGCCGAAGGCCCTGCCTCAGGACTCGGGCGGCACCTTCGGCGGCGAACTCGGACGGAGCCGACGTGCCTCGCCGAAGCTGCCCCCCAAACGCCAGCACCATCGCGTTGGTGGCAAAGGTGAAGTACCAGGAGACCTCCGGCCCTTCCGGCCACCTCGCAAGCTCTGCCTCTATCACCTCGGAATCGGCGCTGAGCAGCACATCGGCCGCTACCCGCCCCTCCCGGACGGCTTGCGCGAGCTCCCTTGATCCCCCGGCAGTCGCGCTCACTGGGCAGCCCATCTTGCCTTCGAAGACCGGGATGATGTCCTCCCGCACCAGGCGCGCCAGCGATCCCGCGTAGAGGACGTGCAGTCGTCGGCCTCCCCGATCCCCGGTCATCGGAGGCCGCTCCAGGCCATCGCTGCTGAGATGGCCAGGAGCACGCCGCCGAAGGCTCGTCGGAGCACGTGTGAGGGGACCCTATGTGTCAGTCGCGCCCCGACTCTGGCCAGTGGCAGACCGCTGACCATCATGGTTGCGGCCGCGGCGAAGTTCACATACCCGACTGAGTACGGCGGGAGGTCAACGCTTCCCAGACCATTGAGCATGTATCCAATGGCGCCCGAAAGAGCGCCGGCCGTCTGCACGAAGGTCGATATGCCGACCACCCGCTGCATGGGGTGCTTCAGCACTGCGACCAGGATTATCGTCGTGAATACGGCTCCGCCCAACCCGACGAGGGACGCCGTGAACCCGATGAAGAACCCAAGCGGAAGCAGAGACGCGAGGCCCAGTTGGACGTCGCCCT
Source organism: Candidatus Hebobacteria bacterium (assembly GCA_029821885.1). GTDB lineage: Bacteria > Armatimonadota > Hebobacteria > Hebobacterales > Hebobacteraceae > Hebobacterum. Next base: position 2,085 of record JALGXV010000123.1, on the reverse strand, counting down.
CGCGCGCCTGTTCGCTGCGTAGGAGCAGGTTTGCGGCAACAACTGCCACGGCCGCGCCGAACAGAACCCTGAGGAGCGACCCCGGCAGATGGCTCGCAACCGTCGATCCGCAGAGCGCGCCGAGCACGCTGGTGCTCGCGAGCGGGATGACAAGCGACCAGAGCCCGGTCTGGTACCGGCGATGGATCATGAACCCCATCAGGGCCGTTAGCGTCCCCACGAGCAGGTTCGTCCCAAACGACATCTTGGTTGACAGGTCCGGCCCCAGTCCCATCGTGTCGAATATCACCACGAGTGCGGGAATCATGAGGGAGCCACCGCCCATGCCGAGGAGCCCCGACAGGAACCCAATGGCAGCGCCGACGAGGAGCAGAAGCAGGACAAGAGGACCAGAGAACACTGGGTCTCTTCCTTCGCCGCAGGTGCCGTGCCCCAGCGTGGACAAGGCTGGTGCGGTACTTCCACTGCTGGCTCCTCTGGTCCTTGCCCCCCCCGGATTGCGGGCGCTGAGTAGGACAGAGGGCAGAGAAGCGGAATCAGATCGGCGCGGATGCGAGGAGGAGGGCGATTATGCCACGGACGCTGATAACCCTAGGGCTGGGCCTCATCGCGGCCTGGGTCCTGCTGCGCCTGGTGCAGTATGTGATAGAGATCGCGCTTGGCGCCGGCGCGCTGCTCGTGCTGGTCGGGATCATCTGGCACTTTCTGGAACGACCAAAGAGACGGTGAGGGCACTGTCCGGCCGAGGCCAATGCCGGCGCAGAACACCCCTCCGCCCGGAGTGAACTGCCGGCCGGTGGGGCGGGATCCCAAGCGACTGCGAATGCCACCTTCGCGCGCTCGAACGGCTGGCTTCACACTGATCGAACTGCTCGTCGTCATCGCGATCGTGATGGTTCTCGCCTCCATCATGCTCGTGATCGGCTATCGAGCGCGCCTCAACGCCCGCGCTGCTGCCTGCGCGAACCAGATGCGACAGACCGGCATGGCCCTCGCCATGCGCGCCGACCGCGGCGTGCCGCGTCATTGGTGCTACATCGGCAAGGCGCTCGACCCCGACGACCCCATCCTTCTCTGCCCCCAGGGCCCCCAGGACGGTGTCACCAACTACGGCGTCAACCAGTACCTCGTCGGGAAGCCCGTGCAGAGCTACGACAGTGGTGTCACGGTCCTCCTCTACGAAAGCGAACGCGCGGGCGAGAATCTTGTCGGAGACCAGAGAGACGTTGACTTGCGTCACTCGGGCGCAGGGAACTTCGTCTTCCTGGACGGCCACGTCGAGCGCCTGAAGCGCACCCCGCCATTCAGGCCCTAGGCAGACAAGGACGTTGCCTAGGCGAGACCGCGGACGTGCTTCTCGGCTCGGCGGAGGCGCGGCAGAACTCGCTCCTTGCCCAGCACGGCCAGGAGTTCGAACAGCCCCGGCCCTTTCGTCCTGCCCGTGGTCGCCAGCCGCGTCGTGTGTATCACCGGCCCGGCCTTCGTGTCGAGCCTCTCTGCGACGGCGCGCACGGCACTCTCTATCGATGCCTCGTCAAAGCGATCGAGCCCCTGCAGCGCGTCGCGCACGGCCGCGAGCAGCTCCGCAGCCCCCTCCTGCCGGAACCACTTGCGTTCGCCCTTGTCCTCGTACTCCTTTGGATCGCGGAAGAAGAACTCGGTCAACTCCGGAAGCTCGGCGAGCGTCTTGGCGCGCTCCTGCTCCAGGAGCACCGCGCTGGCCACGTAGTCGTCGCTGAAGCTCTCCACGAGCGGACCGAGATGCGCCTCGAGAAAAGGCCGCGCGCGAGCCACGTACTCTTCGGCTGACATCTGTCGGAGGTACACCCCGTTCATCCACGCGAACTTGTCGGCGTCGAACACGGCCCCTGACTTCCCGATTCCCTCTATCGAGAACGCTTCGATCATCTCCTCACGGCTCATCAGTTCGCGATCGTCCCCCGGCGACCAGCCGAGAAGAGCGATGAAGTTGACCAGCGCGTCCGGCACGAAGCCCAGGGCCTGATACTCATCGATTCCCGTCGCCCCGTGTCGCTTCGACAGCTTCGACCGATCCGGCGCTAAAATCACCGGCAGGTGGCCGAA
>JALGXV010000122.1 GCA_029821885.1 Candidatus Hebobacteria bacterium | reverse complement strand
GCGGAGATCGTTCTGCGGCGCGTTCAGGGATATGACCTCCTTCTCACCCGCGACGATGTGCCCGCCGCGAAGCCCGATCCCGACCACGTTCTGAGGACCCTCGCTCAACTCCGGCGCAGTCCAGATGAAGCTGTTGTCGTGGGCGATCACGACTACGACATGCAGGCCGGCCGCGCGGCCGGGGTGAGATTATGCGTGGGCGTGCGCACCGGGAATCGGTCGGATGGGTTACTGCAGACTGCGGGTGCAGACGCCGTGTTGGACAGCCTGGCCGAGCTTCCCGGCTGGCTGCGGGCGCGGGGAGAGCTGGAACGATGACGGCCTCGGCGTTGGCCGTGGCCGGCCTCACATGCCTCCATCTGAGTGCCGTCGGTGCGCTCCCGAGGGAGGTCCACGTGGAGGCGGTGCGACCTTACCTCGACGGCCGCCGCGACGTGCGCATTCTCATCGCGGAGGGCGCATCGGGAGTCAGCGTTCGCCCTCTGGGAGCCGCCTATGTGGTCGACGACCAGAGCGGTGCCAGACTGGGAGTCGTGCGCAAGGGGTCTCTCCTGTCGGCCAGCCGCCGCGGACCGAAAGTGCGCATCTCGGGCAGCGGCCTATACATATCGCGCGAGCGCATCCGGATCTCACCCGCCGGGCCGGACCTCGGAGTGAGGATGTCCACCCGGGGCGGCTGGGGTCGACGAGGGTCCTACCCTGGCTCGCTCCTGCTGACATCGACTGAGCGCGGTCTGCGAGTGGTCGAGCAGGTTGATCTGGAGACCTATATCGCCGGGGTCGTGGCCTCGGAAATGCCCTCTCACTTCCCTCCCGAAGCGGCGAAGGCGCAAGCGATCGCCGCTCGCACCTATGCGCTCTACCACTTGGGCGGCCATGCCGCAGGCGAGGCCGACCTCTGCGCGCGGGTCCACTGCCAGGCCTATGGCGGCGCAGCGGCGGCAGACTCACGGGCGAGCAAAGGAGCGAAGGCGACGGCCGGCCGAGTTCTCGTCTGGGACGCCGTTCTGGTGGATGCGATGTACCATTCCGCCTGCGGCGGCGCCACCGCAACGGCCTGGGAGGTAAGGCAGGGCAAGTTGCTGCCGTATCTCAGGACAGTGAACGACTCGAGCCACCTCGGTCCTTCATCAGCGTACTGCGCGCAAGACCACACCATCGACTGGACGAGGCGCTACTCGTTTGCGGAGGCGGATCAGCTCGCGCGACGGAATCTGGGCTTGCTGCTGGGCTGGAGAGACCTGAAGCCAGGCCGCCTGCGGGCGCTGGAGGTGGTCAGAGGCCCTGACGGCGGTCGCGTGCAGTGGCTCAAGGTGACAACTGGCACGGGGACGTACGAGGTGCGAGGCGACGCCATTCGCTGGCTCTTCGGAGACGGGCGTCCCGGCCCGAATGGTCTTCGCAGCACCGTCTTCGAGATGCGCGCTGGGACAACCGCCGGGGGTGGACCTGTGTCATTCGTCTTCTCTGGACGGGGGCACGGCCATGGCATTGGGCTCTGCCAGTGGGGCGCGCGGGGACGTGCTCTATCGGGTCAGACCGCGTATGAGATCCTCGCCGCCTACTACCCCGGCTGCCGGTTCTGGGGAGGAGCTCGAGGCCTCTCTGGTTTCCTTCCGAACGACACCCTATGAGGCGGGGCTAAGGAAGCAGATCCTTTCCCTTCTGGAACCGGGGTCGCTCGCAGTCGATGTCTGCCGGATGAACTTCGAGATCGGTCGCCTGTTCGCGGCGGCCGCGCTGGATCTGACGCGCCGCTGCGGCCTCCGGCGCGAGCAGGTGGACCTGATTGCCTCGCACGGGCAGACTGTCTGCCATCTGCCCCCGGGTGAGCGCTCGCCCGGGGCCACCCTCCAGATTGGCGAGCCCGCGGTCATTGCAGATGTCACAGGCATACCCGTCGTCGCCGACTTCCGGCCGCAAGACGTGGCGGCCGGGGGGCAGGGGGCGCCGCTCGTGGCCTACGCGGATTACGCGCTCTTCCGTCATCCGGAGAAGACCCGCGCCATCCAGAACATCGGAGGGATCGCAAACGTGACGCTGATTCCAGCGGGGGGCGGCATCGACGAGGTTATCGCCTTCGACACGGGGCCGGGCAACATGATCATCGATGCCCTCGTGACGGCCATCACCCGGGGCGAAAAGGCCTTTGATGAGCATGGTGCACTGAGCGGCCTTGGCCGCGTAGATGAAGGGCTGCTGTCATGGCTCATGCAGCACGAGTTTGTGTCCCGGCGCCCCCCGAAGTCCACCGGCAGAGAGGACTTCGGGGCTGAGTTCGTGGGCAATCTCCTCGCGAAGGCGGAGGCCGAGGACGTGTCGGCCGAAGATCTCCTCGCGACGGCAGTTGCGTTTACGGCCGCCTCCATCGTCTCCAACTACAAGGACTTCCTGCTTCTCGAGCACAAGATCGATGAGGTGATCCTCGGTGGCGGCGGAAGCTACAACACGACGCTTCGCCGAATGCTGCAGGAACGCCTGGCCGGCACGCCCGTCTTCTTGCACGAGGACTTCGGCATTCCTGGCGGCGCGAAGGAAGCCCTCGCGTTTGCCATCCTTGGCAACGAGACGATGCTCGGCCGGCCTGCTAACGTCCCCGGCGCGACCGGCGCCAGGCGCTCAGTGGTGTTGGGCAAGATCGTTCCACCGACCGCGGGAACACGATAGATGAGGTGCGATGGATGAAACGTACGAAGGCCGTTGTGATCATCGGCGACGGCATGGCAGACCGCCCGGTTCCAGACCTCGGCGGCCGGACGCCGCTGGAGGCGGCGGACACGCCTAACCTGGACAGTGTGGCTCTGGAGGGCGAGTGCGGGCAGATGGACCCCATTGGCCCCGGCGTTCGCGCGGGGAGCGACACATCACATCTCGCCATCCTCGGCTACGATCCGTTCAAGGTGTACACCGGGCGCGGGCCCTTCGAAGCCCTAGGGATCGGCATGGCCGTGGCGCAGGGCGATATCTGCTTCCGGTGCAACTTCGCCTCCCTGGAGGGCGATCTCACACTCGACGAGAACGGCCCGTTCTCAGGTGCAAAGGTCGTCGACCGGCGCGCTCAGCGTATCTCTGAGGGCACACAAGAGCTCGCCGAGGCCGTGGATGGCATGAGCATCGAGGACGTGACGTGCTATGTCAAGGAATCGGTCGAGCACCGCGCTGCTCTTCTACTGCGTGGCCCCGGCCTTGGGCCGGGGGCCAGCGACGTCGATCCCCATGAAGACGGGCACGCGCCACACGCATCAGTGGGCGCCGATGAGGAGTCTCGGAAGACGGCGCGGATACTCAACCAGTTCACGCTCAGATCGTGGGAGGTGCTGAGGGGACACCCGGTCAACGAACGGCGGCAAGCGGAAGGGAAGCTGCCGGCCAACATCGTGCTGCCTCGCGGCGCCGGGATTGCGCCCCATCTGGAGCCCTTTGCCGACCGGCATGGCATGAAAGGCGCCGCGGTCGTTGAGACGGGGCTCATCGCCGGGATCGCCCGCTACCTCCGGATGACAGTCCCCGAGGTGCCGGGAGCGACCGGCGGGGCGGACACAGACGAGTTCGCCCTGGCACAGGCGACCCTTCGGATGCTCGACGAACATGACTTCGTCCTCTGCAATATCAAGGCTCCCGACCTGGGCGGCCACGACAGCACACCCCAAGCCAAGGTGGCGGCCGTGCAGAAGGTGGACCGGCTCGTGGGGCGCCTCCGCGAGAAGTGCCGGGCCGACATCCATCTCGCCATCACGGCCGATCACTGCACTCCGATCAGCTTTGGCGACCACACGGGAGACACCGTCCCATTGGCTATCTGTGGGCCCAATGTGAGGCCCGACTCTGTCCAGAGCTTCGGCGAGCGCGCGGTCATGTCGGGCGGAATCGGTCGCGTCCGCGGCTCCGACATCATGGCCATCCTCACCAACCTCATGGGCGTGCAGGAGAAGTTCGGGGCTTAGGAACACCACGCCGCCAAGAGGCATAGGGGAAGGGAGGGATCAGCCTCTTGGGTCTCGCGCTCGCGCTGGTCGCCATCTTTGGGGTCATGGCGGTGCTGATGTACCTCAACCGCCTCCCCGCCATAGTGGCCCTTCCGATAATGGCCATCGCAATCGCGCTGGCAGCACGCGTTCCCTGGCAGGATCTGGCCGCAATCATCAGCGATGGGGCTTTTCTCCTCCACAAAGCCTATGCTACCGCGATACTCGGGGCCGTCCTCGCAGAGATCGTGGCCAAGACCGGCGTCGCCGAGACAATGGTGAAGAAGACTGCCGAGCTTGGCGGCGACGCTCCCATTGTGCTCGCCCTCCTGATGACCGCTGTCGTGGCCATCCTGTTCACCACCCTGGGGGGACTTGGCGCGGTCATCATGGTGGCGACGATTGTCTTCCCCGTCTTGCTCGCGCTGGGGATTCCTCAGCTCGTCGTCGGCTGTCTCTTCCTGTTGGGCATGAGTCTGGGGGGCATCTTCAACCTGACCAACTGGCAGCTGTACAAGGAGACCCTGGGCCTGTCCGTCCCTACGATCCTCTCCTTCGCCGCGCCTCTCGCCGCGCTGATGGCCCTGGTCACGGTTGCGTTTGCCGTGTACCACCTCCGTCCATCCCGGATGCGGCGCTACTGGTCAGACCCCGAACCGGAGAGGAAGATCTCGTTCGCGCCATGGTACTCCCTTCTCACCCCCGTCATTCCGCTTGTGCCGGTGCTATTCTTCGGCGTCAAGAGCATTCTGGCGAAGCTCCAGGAGCGCCCCGGGCCCGCCTTCGATTTCCCCATCGTCACTGCTATGGCCATAGGTATCGCCTACGGTCTTATCGCGTGCCCACGCCCTCCTCAGGGCCGCATCCAGCTTCTCACCCGCAGCGCCATCGACGGCATCGGGGCCGTGGCCCCGGCCGTTGCGCTCATGCTCGGCATCGGCATGTTGATTCAGGCGGTCCGCCATGAACTCGTCCTCGACCAGGTCCAGCCGCTCGTCACCGCGATCCTCCCGAGCACGCGGCTGGGCTTCATCCTGTTTTTCACAGTCTTCGCCCCGCTCGCGCTCTACCGCGGCCCGCTCAACATATGGGGGATGGGCTTCGGCCTCGCCAATGTGATGGCCGCTGCGCCCGGGCTCGGCCCGGCCTCCGTGATGGCCGCCTTGTTGTCTGTAGGTCAGCTCCAAGGGGTATCGGACCCGACGAACACGCACAATGTCTGGATAGCCAACTACGTCGGGGTCGACGTCCAGCGAATCCTGCGCAGCACTCTGCCGTACGTGTGGACCGCCGCGGCCCTCGGGCTCGTGATCGCCGCATTCAAGTTCATGTGAGAACCCGATAGTCTTGCCTGCCTTAGTCTACGTCCGTCACTACAGGCGGCGCCTTCGACTGCGCTCGCACTGGCTCCCATCGTCGCCATGGTGCTGCGGCGTTCCCCTCGTCTGCTGGTTCCTTGCCGCTCCCAATCCCCTGTGCTATAATCCGCGACGTCGGAGTCTGTCAGGGCGGTAAGCGGGAGCGCGAGCTCTGTCCGCCTTCCAGGAGGCCGTGATGCAGGGGAACACAGTTATTGTCCTTGCGGCGAGGGCCGCCGTATGCGCACTTCTCTTCGCCTGGGCGCAGGGCTCGAGCGCGGCCGCAAGCATTGTGCCGCCGCTATCCACCCAGTGGGCTTTCTCCTTGGGGGAGGACGAGGCCAATCTGAAGCAGCCCCTGGTAGAGGGCGGTCGCGTCTACGTGACCCATCGAGGAGTCGTGCGCTGCCTCGACAACATCACCGGCGCAGAGCTCTGGAAGTTCTCGCCCGAGAACGCCGCCGTGACGACCGCGCCCGTCAGCTGGCAGGACATCATAGTCGTGGGAGCCACCAACGCGACTGTCTACGCGCTGGATGCCGGGACGGGCGATCCCATCTGGGAGCGTATCTGCGCGGCTGCGATTGCACCCAGCCCCGTCCTCCTGGAAGACGTCCTGCTGGTGGGCGCAGGTCACATGGTCTATGCGCTGTCGCCCCAATCGGGCGAGGCCACCTGGATCTGCTCTCTTACTGCACCGGCGGAATCGGGGCCAGTCTGCGACGGGGGTATGGCTTACTTCCTCTGCCATGGTGGCAGCCTCCAGTGCGTCGACGCGAGCCAAGGCCGGTACCGTTGGACAGCAAACTTGGTGACGGGCCCGCGGACGTTTCCTTTGACTGTAGCCCGGCGGAGAGTTATCGTTGCGAGTGGGTACAGGATCCAAGGCGTTGCCCGCAGCGGCGCGGTTGCATGGACGGCCGAAATGCCGGCCGGCGTTGGCGCCGCGCCCGTGCTGGCCGATGACATTCTGTACGTTCCGTGCGTCGACGGACGGATCTACACACTCTACGCGCGCTCCGGCGCGCCACGCCATCACGTCATCTACCAGGTCGATCATCCGCTCACTTCCTCTCCCGTGGTCTCGGACACCATCGTAGCGGCAGGCTCGGGCGACGGACTGCTCTATGTGTTCGATGCCGCTTCTGGGCGAGTGAGCTGGCTCTATCGCTGTCGCGGACCCGATCAGATGCCAAACGAAGCTGCCGTGCACGGGATCTACGCCCCAGTCGCGGCCTCTGATGGGTCGCTTTACTGCCTGACCGGCACCGGCAACCTCTACCGTTTCACGGCCTCGGCACACGACGAAAGCGGGCCGGTCTTTGGAGACTTCGACCCGGAGCCCGGATCGGCAGAGCCGGGCGGTCAGTATGTCGCCCCTGTGTGCTCCATCGCCGACGACGGCAGTGGGGTGGATCCCTCCTCCGTCAGTGCGCTGCTGGACGGCAGCCCGACACCAGTGACCTTCGACCTCGCAACAGGAGTGGCCACCATGCGCGGCGCCGTGCTGAGGGATGGGTCACACATAGTCAAAGTGACGGCGACGGACTTCCGGGGGAACGAGGGCTCGACCGAGTGGAGCTTCCTGACCGACGCGAGCATACTGCCGGAGGAAACGACCGCCGGACAGAGTCGAGTACAGCCGCGTGGTCAGATAAGGCGTTAGTCACGTGTGGGCCTCCGGCAGAGCGCTCTGGTGGACTCGGAGAAGCCAGGCGTGACTGAGCGCGAGGCATGGCTGGCCTTGAATGCGGCCGACCTGCCGCCGCGGAAGTCGTCGGAGCTGCTCGAGAGGTACGGTTCCCCCGAAGCGGCCATCTCTGCCGGCGGCCCGTCTCTCGTGACGGATGGAGGCCTTTCTCCGGCCGAAGCATCGCGCCTTGCCGCGGCCGCCGCGTGCGACTACGCACCGAAGTTGGACAAGCTATCGAAGATCGGGGCTCGGCTGCTCACCGTTCGTGACCCAGACTACCCCGCCAATCTGCGTCAGATCCATGACCCGCCGGTTGCGCTGTTCGTCCGCGGCACCTTCCTCCCAGATGATCGGCGCTGTGTCGCTGTTGTCGGCACCAGGCGCGTCACCCCGTACGGCCGCCTCGTATCCGAGACGCTGGCTCGCGATCTGGCGGCACGCGGTGTCACCGTCGTTAGCGGCTTGGCGGTGGGAGCAGACGCGGCCGCCCACCGCGGCGCCCTCTCGGCCGGCGGGCGCACCATAGGAGTGCTCGCCTGCGGCATCGACGTTCCGTACCCTCGCGACACGATGGAGCTTCGCGAACAAACCGTTGAGCGCGGAGCGGTCGTTTCGGAGGTCTCGATGGGCACTCCCGCGCGGCGGCACCGGTTCCACAGCCGAAACCGTCTCATCAGCGGCTTGGCGGTCGCGGTCGTGGTGACCGAGGCGCCGGAGCGCAGCGGGGCCCTCATCACGGCGAACATCGCGGCGGAGCAGGGCCGGGAGGTCTTTGCGGTGCCGGGCAGCATCAACAGCGAGTTCAGCCGCGGCACACATGCGCTCCTGCGAGATGGTGCTCATATTGCCGCATCCGTGGAAGATATACTAGAGATCGCGAGCCTGCCGGAGACGGCGATGGGGGAGGTGCCTGCGAAGGAGCAGGAGAGCGGACCCAAAGAGGCTCTCACAGCCGACGAGAATACTATCCTGGGAGCACTGTCGCTGCAGCAACGACACGTCGATGAGATCATACAGGACTGTCGGCTGTCCGCCCCCCGCGCGAGCGCCGGACTGCTGATGTTGGAGTTGAAGGGACTGGTGCGGCGACTGCCTGGGAACATGTTTATGCGGGTAAGCTGAACCTGACTGAAGCACCAGACTGAGTTCGGACCTTCAAATGGCCAAACCACTCATCATAGTTGAGTCGCCGGCGAAGACTCGTACAATCGGTCGCTTTGTCGGGGGCAAATACCGGCTGGAAGCTTCCATGGGCCACGTACGGGATCTCCCCAAGAGCACTCTCGGCGTGGACGTCGAGCGCGACTTCAAGCCCAAGTACGTGAACCTGAGGGAGCGTGCCCCGACGCTTAAGAAGCTCCGCACCGCTGTAGCCGAGGCGGACGCTGTCTACCTGGCCACTGACCCGGACCGCGAAGGCGAAGCGATCGCCTGGCATCTTGCCCAAGCGCTCAAGGTGAAGGACCCGAAGCGCATCGAGTTCAACGAGATCACCCGCGGCGCGGTCACGCGGGCGTTGGAGCATCCGCGGGGCATCGATGCTGCACGTGTCGACGCGCAGCAGGCGAGGCGCATCCTGGATCGCTTGGTGGGGTATAGCCTCAGCCCATTGCTGCAGCGCAAGATGCGCAAGTGGGGACTCAGCGCGGGGCGTGTCCAGTCGGTGGCGGTGCGCCTGATCTGTGAGCGCGAGCGAGAGATAGAGGCCTTCACCCCGGAGGAATACTGGGATGTCACGGCCCAGGTCACGCCGGGCACGCTCGAAGAGGCCTTCCAGGTGAAGCTCGTCGGGAGAGACGGCGACAAACTGAAGGTCCGTGACTGGGAGCAGGCCGAGCAGATCAGCCGCGAGCTGTGGGATGCTCCGCTTCGCGTCACGCGGGTGAAGGAGTCCAAGCAGGCACGGCGTCCTCCACCGCCGTTCATCACAAGCACCCTTCAACAGGATGCCGCGAACCGGCTCGGTTTCTCCGCACGCCAGACGATGCGGGTTGCACAGCAGTTGTACGAAGGTGTGGAGTTGGGCGAGGAGGGACCGGTCGGCCTGATCACCTACATGCGGACTGACTCGCCTCGCGTTGCATCGGAAGCACAGAGTGCTGCGCGTGGCGTGATCGTCGAGCAATTCGGGGAGGACTATGTTCCGCCGCGCCCGCGGCACTATGCCTCCCGCCGCGGGGCACAGGAGGCGCATGAGGCTATCCGTCCCACCTATCCCGACCGCCTCCCGCAGGATCTGGCCGAGTTCTTGGACGACAGGCAGAGGCGACTCTACGAGCTCATCTGGTCGAGGTTCACGGCGAGCCAGATGGCCGATCTGGCGCTGTCGATCAAAGCGGTGGATGTATCGGCCGGTTCCTATCTCTTGCGCGGACGCGGTGTTCAGGTCGTCTTTCCGGGCTTCTCCCGCGTCTACTCCACGCGCGACACGGAGGTCTCCGTGCCCGACCTGAAGGAGGGCATGTGGCTCGACCTGGTCAGCCTTGCCGCGCTGCAGCGCTTCACTGAGCCGCCCTCGCGATACACGGAGGCAGGCCTGGTGCGAGCACTCGAATCGAAGGGCATTGGCCGTCCCAGCACCTACGCGCCCATCATCGGCACCATCCAAGACCGCGGTTACGTCTACCTGGAGGAGAAGCGGTTCCGACCCACTGATCTCGGGTTCGCCGTGACAGACCAGCTCGTATCTCACTTCCCGGGCATCATCAGTGTCGAGTTCACAGCGAAGATGGAGTCCGAGCTCGACGAGATAGAGGAGGGGAAGGCCGATTGGGTCGAGACGCTCCGCCAATTCTATGACCCCTTCGCCCAGTCAGTTGAGGAGGCGGAGGAGAAGATGGGCAAGGTGAGCGTCGAGGCGCGTGAGACCGATGAGGTCTGCGAGGAATGTGGAAAGCCGATGCTTCTCCGGGTTGGCCGGCACGGACCATTCTTGGCTTGCTCCGGCTATCCTGAGTGCAAGCACACGCGGCCGGCTCCCGGCGGGAAAGAGGAGAAGCGCGCGAAGAAGCCGCCCCCGGAGCCGACAGACGAGGTGTGTGAGAAGTGCGGCAGCCCGATGGTGATCCGCACTGGTCGGCGCGGACGCTTCCTTGCGTGCTCCGGTTTTCCGAAGTGCCGAAACACGCGCTCTCTCCCCGAGGAGGAGGCCGCCGCGAAGAAACGCCTGCCGGAGCCGGTCAGCAAGTAGGCGGCGCTCCAGTTCAACAGGCCGCGTCGCTGCTGTCGGGCCGAACGCAGCGACCCTCGCGCGCAGTTCTCTCCATCTTGCAGCGAGCCGCTACAGTGGGCCCGCGCTGGCCCCACCGCTTGACACCCCTGAATGGCCGATGCTATCATCGCCGGTACGCAGGAAGGTCAAGGTAGATGGCATCATCCCAGCCACAATACCGAGTCGCGGTGGTGGGGGCTCGGGCCGTCGGGCGGGAGATGATCCGGATTCTCCGTCAGCGGCGGTTCCCGGCGTCCAGCCTGCGCGTCTTCGCCACGCGTGAGCGCGACATAAGCGTCGATGGCGAGACCCACCACGTGGACGTGATCGGCGCAGATGCCTTCGACGAGATCGATGTCGCCTTCTTCGCGGGGGGGGACGAACGCGAGGGGCACTTCGGGCCCGTGGCGGCCGAGCGTGGGACGGTTGTGATCGACAACGGGGATGCCTTCCGGCTTGACCCCGAGGTACCCCTGGTAGTGCCAGAGGTCAACCCGAATGCCCTCCGCGACCACCCCAACCTCATCGCTAACCCGAACTGCTCGACCATCCAGTTTGTCGTCGCACTCAAGCCCCTTCACGACGCGGCCCGCCTCAAGCGGGCCGTGGTTGCGACGTACCAGTCGGTATCCGGGCGCGGCACCTCCCCAGAGGGGAGTGATCCCGTCGATGCACTGCGACAGGAGATGGTGGTCCTGTCGGAGCGCGTGTGCCGGGCGGCCGACAGCGGGCCGCCCGAAGAGCGTTTGCACGTCATCATCCAGTCGGCACAGGAATGTACCGGCGAGCTGTGCGCCGATCCGACGCTTTTCCCTTACCCGATTGCCGGCAATGTGGTTCCTCACATCGCCAGCTTCCGCGAGGACGGCTACTCGAAGGAGGAGATGAAACTCGTCAACGAGACCCGCAAGATCCTAGGCGAACCGGAGCTGAAGATCACGGCCACCACCGTTCGCGTCCCCGTGTTCAATTGCCATGCTGAAGCCGTCAACCTGGAGTTCGAGCAGCCGCTGTCGCCCGAGCGCGCCCGCGAGATCCTCGGCACTTCGCCGGGCGTCGTCGTCGTGGACGACCCGGCGCAGGTCCTCTACCCAACGCCGCTGGCGTGCTCCGGAACTGACGAGGTCTTCGTCGGGCGGATACGGCGCGACGATACAGTTCCGCACGGCCTGAATCTGTGGGTGGTGGCCGACAACCTTCGCAAAGGAGCCGCTCTGAACGCCATCCAGATTGCCGAGAAGATGATGGAGATGGGGCTGCTCTCCCCGAAGTCCAGGTGAGGTCTATCTGCCAATGAAGGTCGTAGTGCAGAAGTTCGGCGGCACCTGCGTGGAGTCTGAAGCGAATCAGCTGATCACGGCCGAGCGCATCATGGAGGCGCGCGACCGTGGGGTCTACCCGGTGATCGTCGTGTCGGCCATGGGGCGGCAGGGCCAGCCCTACTCGACCGCCGAGCTGGTGAGCACGGTTCGCCAGATTCATCCAGACATCGAGCCCCGCCAGCTCGACTTGCTCATGTCCTGTGGCGAGATCATCTCCACGGTTGCGATGGCCCACCTCCTGAGCACGAAGGGGTACGAGACGATCGCCCTGAGCGGAGGGCAGGCCGGTCTGATCACAGATGGGTTCTACGGCCACGCTCGCATCGTACGAATCGCGCCCGTGCTGCTTCTGTCGGCGCTCCAGGAAGGACAGATGGTCTTCGTCGCGGGCTTCCAGGGCAACACGGAGAACCACCAGATCACGACGTTGGGCGCGGGCGGGAGCGATTATACGGCAGTCGCGCTGACACACGTTATCGAGGAGACGCCGATTCTGCCGTTCGGCGACGATCTGGAGGTGGAGGCGCTCCAGATCTACAAGGACGTCGACGGCATCATGACCGCAAATCCGAAGAGCCTCCCCGAGGGGAACCAGCCACGCTCCTTGCCGCAGTTGACCTATGACGAGTGTGTTGCCATGTCACGGCTCGGCGCGGAGGTCCTCCAGCAGCAGGCGGCCGAGATGGCGCGGAAGTACCGCATCCCGCTGGCGGTGCGCAACTTCCTCACCGCAGACGGCCCCGGAACCGAGGTAGGCGATTTCTCGGGCGGCGAGCACGAGCGCGCAACCGCCATCGTGGATCAACCCAGACTGCTCGTGTTCGATATCGAGTCGGGCGAGCCGCGCCTCTCGCTGCAGATAGGGGAGCGCTTGGAGCGAGCACGCCTCACCTTCTTCCAGGTCTCCTCCGAGGAAGCCGCTTCGAGGTTCGCAGTCCGGCCGCTGAAGTACCGCGATGTGGAGGCCAGTGTCCGCGACATCCTCTCCTCACATGGCGCCGTGGCAGAGACAAACGCCGACGACTTCGCTCTCGTCTCCGTCGTCGGTGAAGCCTTGCGCCAGCGATTGGACGACTGGCGCGAGCGGGCCGAGACCGTCCTTGCGGACAGCGGCATAGCGATTCACGGCAGTGCGGAAAGCGAGATCAGCCTGTCCTTCTTGGTGCCTGAGGAAGAGCGCAAGAAGGCAGTGAGTGAACTCCACAAGGCGCTCGTGCTCTAGCCAGGCACGACAAGGAGGTGAGGCGCGTGCCCTTGGAGCTTAAAGGGGTCTTTGCGCCCAATGTCACGCCGTTCTCTTCGCAATCCGTCGATGAGCCCTCTCTCCGCCGGGTTCTCGACTACCTTATCGACAGCAAGATAACGGGGCTGGTCCCCTGCGGCACGACCGGCGAGTCGGCCACTCTCAGCCATGAGGAGCACCGACGCGTCGTCGAGCTCACGATAGAGCACGCTTCGGGCCGCGTGCCCGTGATCGCCGGTGCCGGCTCAAACAGCACGAGAGAGGCCATCGAGCTGGTGAAGCACGCGGAAGGAGCTGGCGCTGACGGGGTGCTGGTCATCTGTCCCTACTACAACCGTCCGACGCAGGCCGGCCTCATCGGGCACTTCGCTGCCGTGGCAGAGGCCACGTCCCTGCCCATCATCATGTACAACATCCCGAAGCGCACCGGCGTCAACATGGAGGCGGCCACCGCGGTCGAGCTTTCTCGCCTCCCGAACATCGTCGGGACGAAGGAGGCCAGCGGTGATCTGCAGCAGGTTGGCGAGATCATCCGCGGGGCCGAGCCGGGGTTCGCCGTGCTCAGCGGCGATGGCAACCTGACCTTTCCGATCTGCTGTCTTGGCGGCGTCGGCGGCATCTTGGCGGATGCGCATGTCCTGCCAGGCGAGTGGCTGCGCATGGTCGATCTGATCGCCCAGGCAAGGATAGAGGAGGCGCGGGAGATACACTACCGGCTTCTGCCGGTCAGCAACGCCCTCTTCCTGGAGACGAATCCCGCTCCGGCAAAGGCCGCGCTGGAGATGATGGGGATCTGTTCGAGTGATGTCAGGCTACCGCTGCTTCCGGCCAGCGACTCGTGTCGCGCAGCGCTTCGAGAGGAGCTCAGCAAGGTTGGCGTCCTCTGACGGAAAGCAAGCCCTGGAACAAGTTGACGCCGAAGTCCGGTCGTGCCGCCTCTGCCCCCTCTGGCGAAGCCGTACGAAGGCCGTCCCGGGCGAGGGCGCTGTCGACGCTGAGATCATGTTCGTGGGTGAGGCACCGGGAGGCGATGAAGACCGCCAGGGGCGGCCATTCGTGGGCGCTGCAGGGCGGGTTCTCGCCGAGCAACTCAAGAAGATCGGCATCGATCGACAGCGCGTATTCATCACAAACGTCGTCAAGTGCCGCCCGGAGGGGAACCGCGATCCGAGTCCGGCGGAGATCGAGGCCTGCCGCGACCATCTGCTCACTCAGATCGCGATCATCAACCCGAGGGTCATCTGTACGCTGGGGCGCTTTGCTGCGAGGACCCTCATTGACAACCGCATCTCGATCACGCGCGAGCATGGCAAGCCGAGACGCATCAGCGGCATCCTCTATCTGCCCATCTATCATCCGGCAGCGGCCCTCCACCAGGCACGACTGATCGACTCGCTGGAGAGTGATTTCCGCCAACTGAGAGCGGTTCTCGACGACGCGGCGGGAACCGCTCCGGCCCCGCAGACTGCGATCGATGCCTGACCGGGCCGCGCTCAACTTGGCGACGCTTGGCCCGCGCACACTGGAGGAGAAGTTCTATGCGGCCGCGACCGCAGGCTTCGCCGCCGTCGGGCTGAGCGCCAGCGATCTCGATGACCCCGAGGAGCGAGGACGGGAGGAGCTGCGGCTGAGTGAGTTAAGTATCGCCGAGTTGGAGGGCATCGAAGGCTGGATGCACTCGAGCCGTACCGCCCGGTCCCTCGCCATGGTGCGGGCCGAACACATCTTCGCCACTGCAGCCGAGTTGGGGGCCGCTGTCGTCATAGCCTGGGCATCGGAGGACCCTGTGGAGGCCATCACGGCCGCGACGTACTTCGCCGATCTGTGTCGCGCGGCGGAGCCGTTCGGCATCCGTGTGGGGCTCGAGTTCCTCGGACATTCCTCGACGGTGAAGGATCTGTCGTCCGCGTGGCGCATCGTGGAGATGGCGGGAATGGAGAGAGGGGGCGTCGTGATCGACACCTTTCACTTCCACCGCGGCGGCTCTACGCCGGAGATGGCTGATCCCATCCCGGGTGATAAGATATTCCTGGTGCAGATGAGCGACGTGCCGGACCTGCCCCTTCGCGAGCTCGAGGACAAGCATCGGCTCTACCCGGGCACGGGTATCCTCGCACTGGAGCAGATCCTGGGCCTCGTCCGGGCAAAGGGCTATACCGGTCACTACTCGCTTGAACTGCACAACGAGGACTACTGGCAGGAGGAGGCGGTGGTGGTCGCCAGCGAGGGCCTGCGATCCATGAGGCGCCTGGATATTGCATAAGGAGGATTGACGGGATGACTAAGGAAGTGCTTGCCGAGCTCAAACCCATCTGTGACAAGATACGCAAGCAATTCGACGCGAAAGACACGGCCAGAGAGAAAGCCCTTACCCGATCACGAGAGGTGATCCGCAATAGCGCTAACGCCATCCGTGCCGTGCACCGCTCGGAGTATGAGGAGGCGAAGGCTCTGATGGCGGCGAGCGCGCAGCTCC
>JALGXV010000008.1 GCA_029821885.1 Candidatus Hebobacteria bacterium | reverse complement strand
ATTGCCCATCTCGCGTCGTCCTGCGTCATCGCCGGGCCTATGGACATGTCCCCTGTGCCGTGCCCGACCTTCTTGCGCAGGATCCCCCGGGACGGGCCCGCGTCACCGGCCACCCCGACGTCGACGACCACGACGCGCGCGCCCGCCCACCTGGCCAGCACATTGATCGCCGCGCCGCCGGCCGCGAAGTTGGCCAGCATCTGCGCCGTGACGGCCTGCGGGTAGGCTGTCACGCCCTGTGCGACGACGCCATGGTCCCCTGCCATCACAAAGACCACCTTGCGCGTGACGTCCGGCCGCGCTCGCCGCTGCACGCCGGCCACCTGGACTGCAATCTCCTCGAGACGCCCCAGGCTCCCCGGGGGCTTCGTCAGCCGCGCCTGGCGGCCCCGCGCGGCCGCCATCGCGCGCTCGTCCAGCGATTCCACCCGCGCAATCGTGTCCTCAAGTCTGCTCACGGTCTCTCTCCCAGTGCTCCGCCAGCCCAGAGGCTTTCACCTCCACGGGCAGCCCAGCAACCATCCAATAGACCTGGTCCGCGGCCCGGGCGAGAGCCTGATTGGCCCGTCCGAGGAGGTCTCTGAACAACCGTCCAGATGGATAGGGCGGAACGACCCCCGCGCCGACGTCGTTGGACACCAGTATGCAGTCCGTGTCCCCCGCCGCCGCGACGATGTCTTGGATCTCCTTGTCCACCCGCTCCTCGACATGCCGGGACGGCTCCTCCCCGTGCCCCATCAGGTTGGTCACGAGGAGGCCGACACAGTCCACGAGCACGACGTCCGCCTGCTCGGCCCCGCGCCGGACTGCTGTGCCGACGTCGGTCGGCGCCTCAACCGTCAGCCAATCGCTCGGACGCTCTCGCCGGTGGCGTTCGATGCGGGCCCGCATCTCATCGTCCCAGGCTTGAGCGGTCGCGACCACGGCGACGCGGCCGCCGGCGCGCGCCGCGAGATGGAGAGCAAAAGCGCTCTTGCCGCTGCGGGCCCCTCCGAGCAGCAAGCAGAGCCGACTCCGGGGCCCCTTGCTGGGCTCCGATTCCTTGCTCGTGTCGTCATCGGCGATCATACAGCTCGTTGTCCTCCCCCAGGAATCCGAGCCGCGCCTCGCGAAGGTCGTCCTCGGTGTAGGCGACGACGTCATCGCCGCCGGTCCAGCACCACCCGCTGGAGTGGGTGTAGACCATGGGCATCGCGCGCGCGTGGCCATCGCAGAATGCGACGTTCGTCAGGCCGTTGTGTCGGAAGTGGGTCGACGGGTCGGCGGGCGAGTTCCAGAACTGATAGTACGGCGCCTCACAGAACGAGTATTCGAATAGTTTCCCCTCACAATCGAGGAAGGCGCTGTCGGTGAGCATCACCGTGCCGGCGAGGTCCTGTATCTCGAACTCCCTCGCCGGTCTGAGCATGGCGGGCCAGCCGGCGGGCGACCCGCCGACGTACTGCGCGTTGTAGCCGTACCCACCCGTGCCCTGCTCGTATCCGTACTCCTCGCTGGTTGGCGAGAAGCTGGGGCACGCCTTCAGCTCCTCACTCTTGAAGTACTCCCAGAGCGGCCCGCCCTCGGGCCTGAAGGGCTGATCCAGGCTCTCGCGCCGCCCGTGCCAGCGGACCAGGTTGTCCTCGCTTTGGGCCGGCACAAACTGGCTGTTGTTGTCCTCGACATACATCATGATAGCCAGGGAGAGCTGCTTGAGGTTGGACATGCAGACCGCCCGGCGAGCGCTTTCCCTCGCCCGTGCGAACACCGGGAAGATCATCGCTGTCAGGATGCCGATGATCGCGATCACGACCAGCAGCTCGATGAGTGTGAATCCTCGTGTGCGTCCCATCGCCGCCTCCGAGTGTGTGGTGTGGTTTCGCGAGGTGGAGGCCGGCTCCCGGGGCGCAAAGAAGACCCCGGCCGCCGAAAAGGTGGCCGGGGTGACTATGTGCATCAACCCGTCAGCCAAGCCCCTTCCCGCGAAGTGGCGTTCAACTTCACGGAGCAGACCGGTCTCCTGGCTTCCGCATCATCCTACTGGCCGCGCCTTCCCATCCCGGCACCACCGGAACAGTGGCCTTCTTGCGGCGTTCGTCCACGGTTACAGTTGCGGGGCAGCGACGGACTCGCACCGTCTTCCCACACGCATCTGCTCAGCGCATGTTGTTTGATTGTCAGCACCACGCCAAACTGTGCTCTGTATATCACCTCTGAGCAGGAATGTCAATGCAAGCGAGCCATTAACTTGTCTACTGGCAGCCGTTGCGCATGAGTCGCTCGTACACGGCCGCTGCCTGCTCGAGCTGCTCGAGGGCCAGCTCCTCGGTGGCGGTGTGTGATTGCCCCATCTGACCTGGGCCGAAGACCACAGCTGGAATGCCCGCCTGCATGAGCTGGCCGGCATGGGTCGTTCCCTGCATACCGCTCAGCGGCGCCTTGCCCGTGACTTCCCTGACGACCCCCGCCACCGCCTGCACCAGGGCGTGTTCCGAGGAGATGCTCATCCCGGGAATCGTCAGCTCCGGTGCGGAGACCTTCAGGCCGACGTCCTCCTGGAGCGCGTTGGTCAAGTAGTCCCGTACGTCGGCGATCGCCCGACGCGCGTCCTCGTCCGGAGCCAGCCGCCTGTCTACCTCTACCTCACAGCGATCGGGCACGACGTTGACGTACTCGCCCCCGCGAATGACTCCTACGCTCAGCGTCGCCCTGCCGAGCATGGGATGGGTCTCCCGACCCACCCCTCCTTTTGCGTACGCATCGATGGCGGTGAGCACCTTTCCCATCCGGTAGATCGCGTTGACTCCGTCGTCCGGACGGGAGCTGTGAACGGCCTTCCCGCTCGTGGCCATCCTGAAGCGGGCGACGCCCTTGTGCGCGATGACGATCTCCAATCCACTGGGCTCACCCACGATAGCAGTTGTCGCCGTCATGCCGCCTTCGAGCAGGCTCATGAGGCCCCGCATCTGGTACTCCTCGTCGGCGGTCGCCGTGAAGATCACCGTCTTCGGAGGCTTGCCTCCGCCCTCAGCCACCGCGATCAACGCCGCCATCATGGCAGCGACGCTCGCCTTGTCGTCGGCAGCGCCGCGGCCGCGCAGCTTCCCGTTTTCCACCTTCGCCTCGAACGGTTCGAACGCCATCCCCTCGGCAGAAACGGTATCCAGATGGGCATCGAACCAAACGATCTCATCGCTCTGGCCCGGCACGCGCGCGACCACGTTGGGCCGACCAGGGAGGGCCTCCCTCAACTCGGCCTCTACCCCGGCCTCCTTCAGCACCGCCTCAATGTGCGCCGCCACCTCCGCCTCGCCGCGGCCATTGCCCACCGGGCCGTCGAGGGGATTCACGCTGGGTATCGCCACCAGATCCGCCACCAGCTTATGCACCTGCTCAGGCTTCATGGCCTCACTCTTTGCCGCGCGATTTCGTGGGAGCTTTCGCCGGTGGGCCCTCCCATCCTTCACTCGGTGAGCGGGACGGAGTGGCCGGCCCTGCCGCCACCACCCGAGTGCGCCGGTACTAGAGACGAGAGAGCTGACGGCATGTGCGGAGCCCCTGCCGTGCCCATGGATTGACGCCTGGACGGGCAACTCGCACCATCTGCAGGGGGCCGCCGCTGCCAGGTGAGAAATGGTATCATAGGTTGTGTGGCGTTCCACATCATGCGAACTTTTGGGCGCCGCGACTCATCTAATCAGTGCGCGGGCCGGACAGGTCCACACGGCCAGGGCGGGCAACAGGGGCGAGGCCCGCTGACTTCTGCTGAGTGTCGCGTTCTCCCAATCGGCGCAGCGCCGTCGGCTTCGCTCCGACGGAGTCTGGAGGAATGGTCCGATGCTCAAGAAGATGCTGCTCGTCACGGTGGGTGTTCTGCTTGCGATCACGCCGATACCAGCACTGGCCGCCACTGAGACCATCGAACTGGTCGGGCTCTCGCAGTGTTGGAGCCCCTCCTGCGATCAGCCGCTGGGCTGCCGCTCTTTCCTGGAGGCCGGCAGTCCTTCGGCAGTGGCTGTGAATCCTGCAAGCGGCGATTGCTGGTATGGGGCCTACTGGGTGCGCTGCTGCGATGGCTACGAGTGGTACAGCGAGATGACGAATTGGGTGATCGTCGAATTTCCGCCGCTGTCAGAGCGCATAGGATGGTGTGGCCCCTGTGAGCTTCCTCCTCCCCCGCCCCCCATAGAGAGATGTGCTGACATACTGATGCCGCGCTTCCTTTCCCGAGCTGACCCCGACTACCGCCGACCGGCCGCGCTCGCCGTTAATCCGTCCGATGGCAGCCTCTGGGTGGCCGAACCGGCCCAGATTCTCCACCTCAATAGCAGCGGCGATGTCATCTGGCAGGACGCCGACTATGCCAATCCGCGGTCGATATCGGTGAACCGCGTCGATGGATCTTGCTGGGTTGCCAACACCGAAAACCATGAGGTGCTGCGCATATCGAGCTCCGGCTCGATTCTCTGGCGCGTGGGCGGCTTCAACCTCCCAATGTCAGTATCCGTCAACCCAACAGACGGCACGGCCTGGGTCGCGGACAACGCCAGCGCGCAGGTGGTCCACGTAGCATCCAACGGATCAGAGCTGTGGCGCGGCGGCGGCTTCACTTACCCGGTGGCTGTCGCGGTCAACGAGGCCGACGGCTCCTGCTGGGTGGCGGACAAACACGCCAATGCGGTCGTGCATCTCAACTCGCAGGGCACAGAGCTGCGCCGGGTCAACCTGAGCACCCCGCGAACACTGGCCGTGAACCCGAAGCACGGCGACGTCTGGGTCATCGCAGGATCACAACTGGTCCATCTCGACCCTGACGGCACCACGCGCGCGAGTGCGGTCGGCCCCTCCGGCGCCGGCCAGCTGTCGGTCTACCTCGCCCAAGATACGGTCTGGGTGTCAGACGAGGAGGGTGACCGGATATCTCACCTGGCTCCCGTCTGTAGTCCGTTCGCCGATGTCGACTGCTGGCACTGGGCTCTTCACGAGACTGTCGCCTGCTACGATGCCAATCTGGTCCGAGGCTACCAGGCACAGACCTTGGGTGGTTGCGACATCTACGAGTATCGCCCCCAATACATGGTCACCCGCGACCAGATGGCCGTGTACATCGCTCGAGCGCTGGCCGGCGGGGACGCCTACGTGCCCCCCGGCCCGACGACCCCTTCATTCACCGATGTGTGGTACTCCTATTGGGCGTACAAGTACATCGAGTACATCTGCCAGCTGGACGTGGCCCGGGGCTACGAGGATGGCGCCTATCGGCCTGACACCCCGGTCGACCGAGGCCAGATGGCCGTCTATATCGCCCGCTCCGTGGTGGACCCTACTGGAGAGGAGGGGCTGGCAGGCTACGTCGCGCCTGAGGAGCCGACGTTCCCAGATACGCCGACCGACTTCTGGTCTTACAAGCACGTCGAGTACTGCGTTGAGAACGATATCGTGAGAGGCTACTTGGACGGGAAGTACCACCCCGAGGCTCCGGTGACGCGCGGCCAGATGGCCGTCTACATCTGTCGCGCGTTCAACCTACCGATCTCCTAGATCGACGGGAGAGGCGCGCGCGACCTGACAGCTTCTCTCGAGTGGAGGGCCGACTTGTGCTGGCACGAGTGCTCCGCGCCGCGGCAATGGTGCTGCTTCTGCTCTGCCCCGCGCTGGCCGAGGCCGCCACCGAGGTGATTCAGCAAAGGGTCATCTCGGTGCGTCAAGACGAGGTTTACTTGGATGCCCTCCCGGCCGGCGCGCCCGCCGCCATCGCGGTCAATGCATCCGACGGCCGGTGCTGGTACGGGGCCGAGTGGGTCGGGTGCTGCCGCGGGAGATGGGACACCGAGCATCCTGGATGGGTGATCATCGAGTTCCCCCACTGGCGGGAGCGGAAACCATGGTGTCCCCTGAAGTGTGAATGCGACTGTGAGGAATGCTGCGCTGGCCCGTGTGGGTGTGACCCCACGCCGTGTCCTACATGCGATCTGTGTGGGTGCATAGCCGTACCCCACTTCGAGGGCACGGACTATTTCGAGGGCATGTTCACCAACGACTTTCGGCCGCCGGCGGCGCTAGCGGTGAGCCCGACCGACAACAGCGTGTGGGTGGCTGAGCCGGGACAGCTGGTGCACCTCGACGACCGACGCCGCCTGCTTTGGTCTGTCGTGGATCTGGTGAATCCGCGCTCCATCTCGATCAACACCAATGACAACTCCTGCTGGGTGGCCAACACGGACAATCATGAGGTGCTCAAGGTCTCCAGCGCTGGTGCGATGCTGTGGCGAGCGGGCGGCTTCCAGCTGCCGACATCGGTTTCCGTGAACTCAAGGGATGGCACCGCCTGGGTGGCCGATAACGGCCATGCCCAGGTCGTCCATCTCGCCTCCAATGGGTCGGAGATCTGGCGCGGCGGCAGCTTCCTCTATCCCGTCGGGGTGGCGGTCAACGAGTCCGACGGGTCCTGCTGGGTGACGGACTTCTACGCCAGCGAGGTGATCCACCTGGACGCTGACGGAACGGAACTGCAGAGGCTCACCGTGCAGGAGCCTCGGGCGGTCGCCGTCAATCCAAGCAATGGTGACTGCTGGGTGGCGGCAGCTTCCGAGATCGTCCATCTCGACCCAGATGGATCCCACCGCGCCTCCTATGGCGGCATCGCGCACGCTCCCTCTCTGGCGGTGGACCCCAACGACAACACGGTGTGGGTGGCAGACCAGGCCGGGGATCGAGTCATCTGCCTGCAGCCCATCTGCAGTCCCTTCTACGATGTCGAATGCTGGCACTGGGCTGTCGATGATATCCTCGCCTGCTACGAGGCTGACGTAGTGAAGGGCTACGGCACGGAAACGGGCCTTTACTGCGAAGTGTCGGAGTTCTACTGGCCCACATTCCATGTCACCCGGGACCAGATGGCTGTCTACATCGCGCGGGCCCTGGCCGGTGGAGACCTCCAGGTCCCCACCCCGCCCACCCAGCCATCGTTCAACGACATCTGGTACTCCTTCTGGGCCTACAAGTACATCGAGTTCCTGGCCGAGGTGAATGTCGTCCAGGGATATGGAGACGGCGGCTATCATCCCTCCGAGCCGGTAGACAGAGGTCAGATGTCTGTCTACATCGCTCGCGCCAAAGTGGCGCCCGAAGGAGAGGAAGGGCTGGCCGACTACACGCCGCCCGATGATGCCACCTTCCTCGACGTGCCCGACACCTTCTGGGCCCACAAGCACATCGAGTACTGCGCCGAAAACGATATCGTCAGCGGCTACCTCGATGGCAGGTACCACCCCGAGTACACCGTGACCCGAGACCAGATGGCCGTCTACGTCTGCCGTGCCTTCAACCTGCCGATCCCCTAATCGCTCCACCCGACCCAGCCACCAGCGAGGAGGGCACGGTCGGCCGCTCTGCTCCGTCGTAGCGCGACGAGGCCGCGGCGTGGTATAATACATCGGTTGTCACAGGCGTGCGCACGCGCCTTGGGCGAGAAAGCGGAGGCCCTCGGCCTCCCGGGTGACGGCCCGACCGAGTCCCATTGGGAGAGAAACAACATGCAGCGAATCACGCGTTCCGCCGTGCCGCACTTGCTGGTGATCGTCGTCTTGATTCTAACGGCCGGCGTTTCCTGCGCTGACACGAAGTGGCCGAGTCTTTTCAGGTACACGGTGTCGCTCTCGAGCGATGACACGGCACGTTATCAAGTGAGCGCTGGTTTCTCGGGCCCCATCGCGGACAATATGAGCGCGAAGATAGAGGGCTGGTGGATCGGAGGCACCGAGGACAACCGCGCGTTCGTGGGCGACGCGTACGTTGACTTCGATCGCGCGCCGCTCTACGTGGCAGCTGGTCGCAAGTTCACCATGTTTGGGCCAGCGGGCATCCTCGTCTCCCCAGGTCTGCTCGGCGGGGAACTCGGGGTGGACATCAACAGATGGCAACTCCAGGCGATAGCTGGCACCATCGCATTCACGCCAGGGACTGGTTCGACCCGTTTCACCTACGCGGGCGCTCGGGCGCCGAGTGACGAGAGCATGACCGCCCTGCGGCTGGCGGGGCCTCTTACCAGACCCGATGCGAGCGTGCCGGTAATGCTGGGTGGAAACTGGCTCGACGTCCTCGATGACAGCGGCACCAGCCTGGACCTCCAGGTCGAGGCCCTGCCGTGGCTGACCTTGTTCGGCGAGGCAGCCGACTTCGGGGATGAGAATGCTCACGTATATGGGATCAGGCTCAGCGATGCCAATCTGCGGGACGATGGGAAAGCTTGGATCCTCGTGTTCTACAATCGCGACATCCCAATAGGATATGTGCCGGCTCAGGTTGGAGCCTGTGCGTACTTCGAAGGCCAGGACGGCTGGGTGGGCGCGTTCTACCACCAGATGAACTCGCAGCAGGCCATCGGCGTGTACGCCGACAACGAGGACGCCATCTTCACCTGGTTCCACTCGATCCCGCTCTAGCTCGACCTTAGATGGGCCGCCCCCCGCGCACGGCGCGGGGGGCGGCGGCCTAGTCCCCGTCGAGGCCCGCACTCCTCCGGCGGGGAGACAGAGTCATCTCCTGGCGCAGCCGACTCCGCTTGGCTGAAGCTGGCGACGCGCCCTTCGACCTCCCCCACGCCGCGGTCGTCGTCCTCTACCCCGGCCGGCCACGCTGCCCTCGTCGGCGGCTGCGCTTGGCGCGGTCCCCGAAGCACATCTCGTACTGCGGCTCGCTGCGCCTTCTGTAGTAGTGGATGGTCGTGGCTCGCCTTCCCGTCACACATGGTTTCCCACGATGATGCCGCGCCCGTTCCTTGTGCCTGCTGCATCTCGTTCCGCGCCCACAGGATCAACGACTCTGCACCGCTCCCACCCGCTGCGAGTAGCTTCCGCCCTCCCGCCTCTCTTAGACAAGACGTAGCTGGTCGCCGCGTACATCCGTGGACGCTGGCCCATCGAATCGGAGTGTGGGTTTGGCTGGTGAATGTGGAACAACCCACCTCGGATGAGCCTGGAGGTATGATTGACAGATGTCTGCGGCACGGCCCAAGCACGGGCCCCCGAAGACCGCGGAGACACAAGACCCCGAGCCTGAACTCAGTAAGGTGCGTTGTCTATGCGGTAAGTGGTGGGCCTACAGAAGCGGTGACACTCTCATCTTGCGCTGCAAGCTTTGTCGACGAGATATTGTGATCACCGGTGAGAACATCAGTATCGAGTATCGATAGACCGATGTAGACGACTGCGTCTGAGCGCAACCTGGAGCCGAAGCGCCCAAGGTTAAGCCTGAGCCAAGGGGATGCCCCTTGGCTCTCTCTTTGGCCCGGAGGGCTGGACAGGCCACGAGGAGATGGGTGTGAGCGGGACCAGATACAGCGCAAACTCCCACACGCTCAAGCGACGCCTAAGAGCGAACTGGTGGCGACTGCTGCTTCCGTTGCCGCTTGCGCTCTCGCTTGTCGCACTGGCCGGCGTCGCTGGACGGCGCCTCACGCCCCAGCTATCCGGATCATCCTCGCGTCAGAGACAGGTGCCCCCGCCGGCCTCGCGGAGTGCGCCTCGGATGGAACGGGATGCCCGGAGCCATGGTGGCCCGACAGTGGGGACAGCTCCCAGCCGCCACGGTGGACCCGTGCCTCAGGCCGGCACCCACCAGCGCCCGGCACAGGCTGTGAACTCATATACGAACGCAGAGGCACTCTCACCTCGGCTGCCGTCGCCCGCAAGGCCACCTACAGCCGGTAACACCCAAGGCACTCATCTTCGGCCGGCGCCGGAACCGGTCGCCCCCTCTTACGAGGCTGCGCTGCGAGCCAGCGAGCCGCCGCCTGCTGTCGCAAGCGCGCCGAGGCTGGCGCCGGCCTCTCTTCTTCCGCTGGTCCCCGCTCCCGAGCCGTCGTCACCGCCCGCGGCATCCTCCCTACGCACTCTCGAGCCGAGCACAAGGCCGTCGGCGATGCGCCAGGTACGTGCAGTCAGGTTCGATGCCGGCTATCACTACGACCGCGGCCTGACGGCGCGGCAGCTCGCGGTCGAACTGACGGACTCCTGGGCCGAGCAAGGCGTCAATCTCGTCTACTACTATGCCTACAACCGGGTGTACGGCGCTCGCTACCGCACCTCGTACCCCGGGAACATCATGGAGGACTACGGCCGCCAGGACCTGCTGCGCCATCTACTGCGCGAAGCGCACCGCCGGGAGATCAGGGTCATCGCCTGGCTACACGGCGTGCAACACAAGCACATGTGGGAAGCGCGTCCGGAGTGGCGCGAGAAGAACGCGGACGGCAGTGACTACAAGCCGGACGCGGACAGCTACTACCTATGTGTTCGGAATCCGCAGGTGATCCAATGGTGGCTCGGCCTGCTGGACGAGCTGTTGACCGGCTATCCTGAACTCGACGGCATCGATCTTGCCGAGTGTCAGCTCGACGTATGGGGCGACAATGCGTGCCACTGCGACGGCTGCCGCGGGCAGTTTGCCCAGGCTCATCCGGCCGCAGCAGTGGCGGGCAAGGCGTGGCGTGCATTCCGAGGTCAGGGACTGACACAGCTGCTGTTGGCAAGCACCAGGCTTGCCCACAGTTTCGGCAAGGAGGCCCATATCACAACGGTGCTGACCGCGCGCAGAGACGGGCAGCTCATGTCGAGCGCTCAAGTGCGCGATGCCATCGGGTTCGACCTGGAGGGCGTGCTGAGCCATCCGGACCGGCCCGACGTCCTGCAGGCCGAGCTCATCTGGCAGCAGTGGGCCGCCGCCTACGGCGACCCGGTTACCTTCACGCCGGAGTGGACTGAGGGCGCTGTCCGCCAGGCAAAGGAGATGGTGCGCGGTCGCGCCAGGCTCGTCGCACATGTCGAGGTGACGAACTTCGGCACGGGCGCGCTGGATGGCCCTCGCCTCGGTCGCACAATTGCGTCGGCGATCCGGGGCGGGCCCGCTGGCATTGATATCTACGACGCGCACCTGCTGGCACAGACCGAAGGAATCACTTCTCACCTCCAAACAGCTTGGCTGGGCCTCGCTGGATAGAGGCCAGCAGGGGCTGACAGGCCCCACAGCACTCCTCCGCCCCCCGGGGTCAGGGGGACGGAGGCAGGGGGCAGTGGCCCACACCAGCCGCGCGCCGAGACCGCTCAGTGAGCGAATCGGCGCCGCAGGCAGAGACCCGGTCGGGTGTCCTCCGCGCCCGGCCGGGTCTTCTCTTCTCAGAGCACGGGGCCACCTCGCGTGTGTGCTGACTGACATGGCATGGTACACTAGTCATTGGTGCTGAGCTGAACAGCAACGTCCGCCCCAATGTGATGGCAATTGTCCGACCACTGACCATGGGAAGAATCGGCCTCGTCGCGTTCCTTCTGGCGGCATCGCTCGGCGTAGCGCAGGCTGCCACTCAAAGCGTACTGCTGCTCCACGACGCCGGCCGTAAGCCTGGCCCGGCGGAGCACCGGCTGATCTCGTCTGCCGTGGACCTCCTTTGTCACTTCGATGTCGACATCACTGTCGCTCCCGTTCAGGAATACAGGCCCCATGCGCTCGCGGACCACAGCGTGGTCGTCTACCTGGGCCTGAGGGAAGGCGTCACCCTGCCCGAGGCGTTCCTCACAGACTGCTACGATCTCGACGCCACGATCTGTTGGATCGGAGCGAACTTCCGGCAGCTGGCCGCACGCTACTCTCTGGGTCGCTACGGCTTCGAGGTCAGCACAGCATCGCCGGACCCCGCTCCGACGCGCGTAATCTACAACGGCATGCCGTATTGGCGGGCCGAACTGCCGCTGCCGCGCATCACCTGTACGAGGCCCGATGTATGCACTGTCGTTGCGACGATCCAAGGCGACGCAGAGCAGCGCCCATATGCGGTGCGCGCCGGCCGTCTCTGGTACTTCCCGGAGTTGCCGCTGGACCGCGCCCGCAAGGGCGGGACCTACTTGATCCTCGCCGACCAGATGCACGAGGTGCTCACGCAGCCCCACGAGGATCGGCGCCTGGCACTGCTCGTGGTAACAGGCATAAGCCCGGACACGGATGCCGGGAAGCTCTCGGCCCTGGTGCGCCAGCTGCAGAGCGCTCGGACCCCCTTCGGCATCGAGGTGGCGAGCATCCTCTCAGGGCCCGTGCCGGGAGAGCCGATCCGGCTGAGCCGCAAGAGGGGACTCATCGGGGTCCTGCGCGGTGCCCAGCGCGAGGGCGCCAGCATCATCGCCCACGTGCCCGCTGACCTCGAGCACAGACCAGAAGCGATTCGCGCCGCCGAGTCTGACCCCGAAGGCGGCCGTGACTCAGCCGCGCCATCGCTCCCAGTGGATCTGGAACAGGTGCTTCAAGAGATGGCGCGATGTGGCCTGTACCCGTTGGCGGTCGCGGCCGCCAGAAAAGCTCATGTGCAGTTGGAGGGGCCATCGCTCGGCGGAGCGTATTCGACCCTCATCGAGCGCCGAGTTGCCGGCGATGATCATCCCCTACCGCCCCCCATGCCATTCCTGATTGAGAACGATCCGAGCGGTCAGCGCGTCGTGCCCGACAACTTGCCCCGGCTCAGTGAGGGCAGGGGCCAAGTGGAGACACTGCTGGAGGCCGCCCGCCGCCAAGCGGCCGTGCCCGACCCCTGGACCACTTTGAGGGTCGCCCCGGGCGCGCCGCCGCAGTCAATCACGCTTCTGATCACGGGCATGCGAAGCATGGGATATGAATTCGCGGACCTGCGAGACATGACGAACTGGACTCGAGGCGCGTCCCTGCACATTCGGACCTTCGACTCAGAACAGCTGCTGCCGCGTGTGCTGCCCGACAGTTGGGATGCTATGGTGCTGGGTCCTGAGCCGGGCATGGTCCATTCCTTCGGCCGGTCGGACGCGCGCGAAAGGCAGGAGGCGCTGGTGGTTCCCGGCTCAATCCTGGTGGCATACCCAGCCGGTTCGAAGCCGAAGACCGTGTTCTCCTTCGAAGGAGACCCACAGCAGATCACAGAGAGGGCCGTGCAGCGGATCGCGCGTTTTGTCGTGCTGTTCGGACTCGCGGCGAGTGTGGTGTTGCTGCTCATCTACACCCTTCATCTCGCTCAGCGCCGGGGGGCGCGCGCGAGGTGAGGCTGGCGGCGCTTCTGCTCTGCTGCCTGCTGACCTGCGCCGTCGTCTCGTGTGACCGCGCCGAGCCACCTGAGCCACCGGCACGCCCGGAGCTCTCCTTCCTGCCCATAGAGCAGCCGGCTCGCGTGCTTCTCATCGCCGAGACTGAGGGCCCACAGGGCGCGGCTGTGGCGGAGAGCGCAGCCGTGATCGAGATGCTCGTGGCCCACTTCGGGGAGTACTGCGAAACGGTCACGGCCGGGCACTACGAGCCCGGGACAGGACTCGCTTACCACTCCCTCTTCTATCTGGCCGGAAAGCCTGATGAGAAGGCAAGGGCGAGCTTCCTGGCAGACCTTGAGCGACACAAGGGCATCGCCGCATGGGTGGGACCGGGGGCCGCGAGCCTTGGGGGAGAGACGTTGGCGCGACTCGGTCTGGGTGAGGCCGACGACGACGAGACGCTGCCAGAGGCACTCGACTGGACGATAGCGTACCGAACTCAGAGTCACGTCGAGCGACTGGCCATCCCTGCCGTTTATGTGCGGCGGCCTGCTGTGGTGCTGGCCGTGGGGAAGCGGGGGTCTGAGACGCGCCCGTTCATCGCGGGAGGCGACCGGCTCTGGTACGTGGCCGCGGGCCCTTCTCTGACCCGAGAGCGCTTCTGGACGGCTTGCATCTGGGCCGACGCACTGCACGAGATACTGGAGCGCTCCCACTCCGCGCTCCCGCGTCGACTCGTGCCCGTGCTGCGGGACGTTCCCGTGTGGGCGCGTCCCGATCAGGTGCCCCACGCGGTGGCTCCGATGTTGGCCTCCGCGATACCGGTTACCGTGATGGCCTGGACAAACTGGCGAGATGTCCCACTGGCGGACCGGCCGGAGGCGGTGCGAGGCCTCCGCGCGGCGGAGTCCCTGGGAGCCACCGTCGCCTTGGTGGCCGATACCGGCCTGGATCCTCTCGAGCATTTCCGCCTGGCCTGGGAGGTCGGGCTCCATCCGATCGCATGGGCGGGACCCACGACAACCGACAACCCGTTCCGCCTGCGAATCGCGGGGCCCAACGAAACCCCTCCCTACTGGGCTGGGGGCATGCTGCCTGCTCCCATAGACATCAGCGACGCCGGCCACATAGCGGCCGAGGACACAGCGCGCCTCGCCATGCTCTCGGTCGTCCGCGATGCCGTCGCCCTCGTCTCCTTTGGGCTGTGGGCTTTGCCGGAGGAGTTCGAGAGCTTCCTACGCCGCCGGGAGGCGGAGGGATGGCTGCTTGCAGATCTCCGCGACTTCGACGCACTCGTGGAGGACAAACGCCGGACCCTTGTTTCGGGCCTGGCCGAGCTCCGGATCCCGCCCGGTGCTCGCGTGAGACAGGTCACACTCGACCCGCACTGGGAGATGGAGAGCGAAGAGAGATGGGAGGCGGCTGCGTCTGACCCCCAACCGCTCCGGGTGAACCCGCCCGAGCGCCGGGTGGTGATCGTGGAACTGGTGCCGGAGAAGAGCCCTCGTTCTTTCATCAAAGGCGTGACGCTCGACCCTTGGGCCTACAGCGGTACCGGGCTATCAACCAAGGAATTGGCTGGGATGCTCGCGGAGCGGTACCAGCGAAACGGAGTCAACACGGTGTTCTTCTACGCCTACAATGTGGGCGAGGGGGCCGCCTACCGAACACGCTACCGCGGCGCATCACTCAGTGAGTGGGGTCACCAAGACCTGCTGGCCCATGTGCTGGAGGCATGCCATGCCCGCGGCATACGCGTGGTGGCATGGGCCTACAGCGGGCGCGACAAGAAGATGTGGAAGAACCATCCTGAGTGGCGCGAGCGGGAACGGGACGGCCGAGCGCACAATCCACTCCGATTGCACGCGGCCTACTTCCTGTGCCCGCGGAATGCTGAAGTTCGAGAATGGTATTCGGGCCTTGTCAAAGATCTGGCCCGGCGCTATCCGACTCTGGATGGCATTGAGCTATGTGAGCCGGTGGTCAACTGGTTCGGCGATCAGGCGTGCTACTGCCAGACTTGCCGGGAGGAGTTCGCTCGGGAACATGCCGGGGAGCCACTCGGCGGTGAAGTCTGGCGAGCATTCCGTGCTGAAGGGCTGACGGAGTTCCTGTCGGACTGCATCAAGGCCGTGGCACAGGAGGGAATAGACACGTACATCATGACCATCAGCGACGCCTGGAGCAACGGCGCCATTCTCAGCCCGCGTCGCCAGGCAGCCGAATCGGGGTTCGACCTGGAGGCTCTGCTGGAAGGGCCGTACCCACCGGACTGGGTCAACTTCGAGATCATCTGGCAGCAATGGGCTGCCATCTATGGAACCAAGGTGTTCAACTACGACTGGGCGGAAGAGACAGCACAGCGCCTCGTGCGGCGCACGGATGGGCGGGCCCGTGTGCTTCTTCATGTAGAGCTAACGGACTTCGGATCACAGCGGATGACTCCAGAGAAGATCGCAACAACCATCGACCGCCTTCGGCCCGTCGAGGTCGAGGGAATCGAGTGCTATCACTCGGGCGCTGTCGATAGAAAGACGGCTTGGCCGCTCCTCAAGAACGCCTACGAGGGACTCCCGTGAGCGGGATGACGCTGGCTCTTCTGCGCGACGTTCTGCTGGCCCTGTGCCTGATCGGGGTCTGGTCCGTGCTTGGGTTCCATGTCTTGCTGACGATAGCAGGCTTCCTCTACTCCCGGCAGGCTCGGCGCAACCGCGCCCCTGACCCGGAGCAGTGGCCGGGCGTGTCGATCCTCGTCCCCGCCTATAACGAGGAGATTGTGATGGCGGGCACGTTGGAGAGCCTGTTGCACCTCGACTACCCGCCAGACCGCTTGGAGATCATTGTCATCGACGACTCTTCCACAGACAGGACCCGTCGGGTCGTCGAGCACATGATGGCCACCGACCGGAGACTGAAGCTGGTAGCGATTCCACCAGGCCTCGGCGGGCGAGGCAAGTCACATGCGCTCAACCAGGGCGTGAGACACGCTAGCCATGAGCTCATCGCGGTATACGACGCGGATAACGCGCCGGAGCCCCACACGCTGCGCCTGTTGGTGGCGGAACTCATGCAGAACGACCGGCTGGCGGCCACCGTCGGCAAGGTACGGACACTGAATCGCACGACCAACCTGCTCACGCGCTGTATCAGCATCGAGTTCATAAGCTTTCAATGGATCGTCCAGGCCGGCAGGTGGTACACGCTTGGCCTCGCCTCCTTGCCCGGGACCAACTACGTGATACGGCGGGAGGCCCTCGAGCAGGCGGGCGGATGGGACGCGTACGCCATTGCCGACGACGCCGAGCTGACGGTGAGACTCGGACAGGAGGGCTACCAGGTGAAGTTCGTCCCCTACGCCGTGACCTGGGAGCCGGAGCCACAGCACTGGGGTGTCTGGCTTCGCCAGCGTCTCCGCTGGGCGCGGGGTGGCACCTATGTCGTGCGGAAGTTCCTGCCGCGTCTGGGCAGACTGCGCCGCCGCGAGCTCGTGCTGGAGGTGCTCCACCTGCTGACCATCTACCATGTGTTCTTCCTGCTGGTGATCCTCTCTGACCTGATCTTCGTCGCGGGTGTCATCGCCGGCATCGCGGTAGGACCGATTCACAACCCGCTTCTTGTCTTGTGGGCGCTTGCTTTCACCATCTTCGTGCTTCAACTGGCGATAGGTCTGGCTATCGAGGGGGAGAACAGCCTCGTAAACCTGCTGGTTGCGACGGCGATGTACTTCACCTACTGCCAACTGTGGATCTACGTCTGCGCTAAGGCCCACTGGCTGGATGTGGTAAGACAAGAGAGACTCAGCTGGGAAAAGACTGTGAGAGTACCGTTGGCCTCGCGTCCGTCCGGCCGCTGATGGCAGAGGAACGGTCTGCTGATGGGTCTTGAGTATGACGTGCTGAGAGGTATCTCGCTCTTCCTCGCAGGCCTTGTAGTAACGGTGGTGGCCCTGCGGGTGATCCTGCGATGGCGATACGCGAGCGCAGTCGCGCGCGCGCGCCGGATCGCCCGCCGGCTCAAGGAGCCGCCATCCAGCCTGTCGGCTGTCGAGGACCGGTCTGCCGCCACTGAGGAGCTGATCGAGTTCTCCGACCCGCGCGCCGCCGCGGCCGTCGCGCGCGAGCTCCTCTCGCAGGGAGACCAGACCATACGCGCCGCTGCCGTCGAGGTGCTCCGGGAGACGCGCGCGCTCGACCGATGGTGCCGTGATCTACGCCGGGGCGACTTCCGGGCCAAGCTCCGTGCCATCGAGGCGCTGGGTGAGGTGGGAGATGAGCGAGCGCTGGATGAGCTCCTCGAGGCCCTGGGCGACGACGATCCCGGTGTTGCAGGCGCGGCCGCGCGGGCCATGTTCGCGCGCGACGTCGACTACGCCGCCACTCGCCTCGCCGATGCCCTCTCTTCCCCCAACCGCCGCCTGGCAGAGACAGCGGCGGCCTCCCTCGTCCAGATGGGAGAGGAGGCCGTCGACTACCTTGTGGGCCAGCTCACCAGCCTGAACACCCAGGCGCGGCGGCTGGCCGCCGAATCCCTCGGAAGCACCGGTCAGGAGCGACTCAAGGAAGTGCTTGCGCCGCTGCTGAGCACCGACCCGGACCCCGGAGTCAGGGCAGCGGTCGCGAGCGCGCTCGCGCGCGTTGACGGCGATACGGCGGCTGCCGAGCTGCGCCGGCTTGCCCGATTCGATCCGGACTGGTTTGTGAGAGCGCGCGCGTACTCGCTGCTGGCCGAGACTGATGCCGAGGGGGCAGTCCAGTACCTGCTGGACGGACTCGCCTCCTTCGAGCCCGAGTTCGAGGCGTTCTCCGAGGGCGGCCACAACGTGGAGGCGTTCACTGAGGGCCCGCGACGCGTTCGCAGAGCGATCGTGGCCGGTCTCAGGATCTTGGGGTTCACTGAGGATGAAGTAGCCGCGGCAGAGCACAGGGCGGCCGCGAGCCCCCTGACCGGCGAACAACTGGAGGAGGCATCAGCGGCAATGACGTTGCTGCGCAGCCCCGATCCGGTCCAGAGAGCTGAGGCCGCACGGCGCTTGAGCGAGCTCGGCGTGGCCGTCGCAGAGCCGCTTGCACAGGCCCTCTGCGACCCGGATGCCATGGTGAGAGCTGAGGTGGCGCGCTCGCTGGCGCGCACCGGGTCTGTTGACTCCCTGGGGGCGCTGGCGCGGTGTCTTCAGGACCCAGACGCGAACGTTAGACTGGCGGCCACCACCGCACTGCGTGCCGTGGTCACTCGCGAGGCTGCGAGAGAGCTGACCGAGTAGCCTGGCAGGCCGCTCGGCTCTTCAGCCTTTCCGCGCAGCCAGAAACTCGCCCAACTCGGTGGCCGTGGGGAGCGCAGGGATGACCCCCCGTCGCGTACAGGCCAGGGCCCCGGCAGCATTCGCATATGTCATCACGTCCCTCAGCTGCTCCTCGGCCAGCCGGTGCTCCTTGGCGGCGTACATCAGTTGCGACAACATGGCGGCGACGAAGGCATCGCCGGCCCCGAGCGGATCAACGACCTCCACTCCGAATCCCTTCACCTCACCGCGCGCTTCGCCGTCGTCGAAGTAGCATCCCCGCTCCCCCAGCGTGACCACTACCAGTCGCGGACCCGCGTCAAGGATCTTTCGGGCGCCTGTTCGGAGGTGGCCGGTCCCGGTGATAAACTCCCACTCCTCCTCCGCGCAGTGTACGATGTCGGCGAGCGCCATCGCCTCCCAGATGCGCCCCCGCGCCTCGAGCGGATCGGCCCACAGCGTGGGCCGCCAGTTTGGGTCGTAGGAGATCATCAGGCCGGCTCTTCGGGCCAGCAGCGCCGCGTGAATCGCAGCCTCTCGCGCGGGCGATCTGCTCAGACTCACGGAGCCAAAGTGCAGCAGGCGGGCCGAAGTCACATACGCGGGCGTCACTTCCTCGGCCGTCAGAAGCATATCCGCCCCGGGATTGCGGTAGAAGCAGATGTCTTTCTGCTCGTCGCTGCGCGTGGCCACGAAGGCCAGCGTAGTGCGAGCGCCTTCGCTAATCCGCAGGAGTTCCGTGTCGACGCCCGCGTCGTCGAGCGTCCTGCGCAGGAACTCCCCAAAGGGATCCCTGCCGATCTTGCCGACGAAACCGGCCGAGACACCAAGCCGGGCAAGTCCCACGGCCACGTTGGCGGGCGCGCCGCCCGGCGCGCCGGAGAAGTCCGGCAAGGCGGCGAGCGAGACATCCCGCTTCACCGATACGAAGTCTATCAGCAACTCACCCAACGTGATGGCTTCCGGCAAGTCGGCCCTCCGCGGAGAAGAGAGAACAGTGCACGTCGTCCCACATATTTGACGTACCAGCTCGCCCCTCCTCCCCTGCCTCACAACAGGATCGGGCTCGCGCGAGCCGAACTCACGTGGGGACAGTTCATATGCTAGCAGCGGGAGATAGCAGGCTGATGCAATTGCCCGGCTTCGTCGAGATCCAACAGAAGCTCCACGCGAAGCGTGTCGTCGACGTCCCGGAGGCCGTGGATCGTGCCTGGAGGCAGTGCGGATGCCGACGGCGTATTCGCAAGGGCGACCGAGTCGGCATCGCCCTGGGGAGCAGGGGGATCGACAACATCGCCGCCATCGCCGCTCAGTTGGCCCGGCTTATCAGCCAGGCCGGCGCCAGGCCATTCGTCATCCCGGCGATGGGAAGCCACGGGGGCGCGACGTCAGCGGGACAGACTGCTGTCCTGGCGTCTCTCGGCGTGACACCAGCGTCGGTGGGGGCACCGATCCGCGCCGCCATGAGCACTGTGCAACTGGGTCACACCCCAGGCGGCATTCCAGTCCATACCTCCCGCCAGGCCATACGTGCAGACGGGATCATCGTCCTCAACCGCATCAAACAGCATACCGACTTCACCGGCCCGTACGAAAGCGGCCTCGTCAAAATGCTCGCCATCGGCCTCGGCAAACGAGAGGGGGCGGCCGCGCTGCACTCCCGAGGCTGCAGAAGTCTGCGAGACGACGTGCCGAGCGCAGCCCGGCTGGTCCTGGAGCGAGTTCCGATCGTGGCCGGGATAGCTGTCCTCGAGAATGGCTACCACCAGACGGCCGACCTAGTGGGGCTGGCACCGGAGCGCATCCTGTCCCAGGAGAAACTGCTGCTGCGGCGAGCGCGCAGGATGGCCGCCCGACTGCCCTTCCCCGAGATCGACCTGCTGGTGGTGGACTGGATTGGCAAGGATATCAGCGGCGTAGGCTTCGACACGCACGTGCTCGCCCGGCGGATGATCTGGGGCGAGCGCGAGTTCAGGGGCAGCAAGATCGGGGTCGTCGCCGCGCTCGACCTCACGCCGGGTTCTCACGGCAACGGGCTTGGGTGTGGGCTTGCTGACCTCGTGACGGAGCGATTGGCACGGAAGATAGACTGGTCTGTCGTGCGCACCAACGTTCTCCACACCGGCTTCTTGAACCGGGCCAAGCTCCCTCTCGCGCTGCCCAACGACCGCGAACTCATGGCGGCCGCACTCACCGCGCTGGGCAATCCGGACCCACGCACCGTTCGCATTGTGAGGATGGCCGACACACTCCAGCTCGGCCGCATGTGGGTGTCGGCCGGGCTCCTCCAACAGGCGCGCCAGCGCCCCCGGGTCGTGGTCGTCGGAGAACCAGCTCCCCTCCGCTTTGATCGGAAAGGCAACGTCAGGAGGCTGCCGCGGGGCAGAGCCGGAGTCGCCTAGGGAGTCTCGACAAGCCGCTCAAGCGCGTCCGCGACCGCGCTCTCGTTGTTGGTCAGAGGCGACACCCAGTCGGCAGCGGCAGTTGCCTCTTCATTGGCGTTGGCGACGGCGACGCCGCAGCCGGCCGCAAGGAGCATCGACACATCGTTGAAGTTGTCCCCGAATGCCATGGTGTGTGACTGATCGATGCCATAGTGCCGGGCCACGGCCAGCAGTGCGGTCCCCTTGCCCGCCTCTCGGTGGCAGAATTCGAGGTACTCGGGATTCGTCTTGTAGAGCATCACCCCCGGTTCCGCTCCCCAGCGCGCGTGCCAGAAGCCATGGAGCTCATCTCGATGTCGCGGGTCTGGCGAGCCCGGGACAGTTGGGTCTGTGATGATGATCAGCTTCGTCGGCTTGCCTCCTCTGAACTGCTCGAGGTCGGGCACGAACTGGAAGAGTGCGCCGGTCTGCTTGGAATAGAGCTCAGCAAAGTGCCTCAGGTCGGGATCACTCCGTGCGTACAACTTCTCCCCGAGGTAGTAGTTGAGGTGGAAGTGCTCGCGGCGCGTGTAGTCGATGATCTCGTCGGCGTAGCGAGCAGGCACCGGCGTCTCTAGGATCACGCCACCGCCAGCCGCCTGTGAATCCCGGGCGAGCGCGCCGTTGTACGCGATCGTGGGCCCGTCGATGCGGATGACGTCGTAGAACGGACGGATGTTCGCTGTCATTCGGCCCGAGGCGAGGACGACTATACCGCCCGCGGCCGAGAAGCGTTGAAGCGCGGCCGTGTCGGCCGGGGAGACGTTCCCCGCGTCGTCGAGGAGCGTGCCGTCCAGGTCCAGGGCGACCACGCGAAACGGCCTTGGTGCGGGCAATGGTCGTGTCGTAGCCATGGGTTGTTCTCGTTTCGCTGGACGTGTGTCAGCCCCTGCACTACACGGGGAGCCACATATGGTATATTGGACATGAGCGGGGCGAGAAAGGAGATCTCAGTGCACGGAGGCGAGCGAGCTATGAAGGTGTTTGGTGCGGTCGCCCTTATTTGCGCGGCTGCGGTTCTGCTGGGTTGGGGAATCACGCGCGGCGCGGCCCAGCAGGAGGACGTTGGGCGCTTCCAGGTCGCCGCGCCGAACCTCGTGTTGGACACGGCGACTGGCAGGCTGACCACCTCGAAGGGCGAGGTGCTCGAGCACCCCCTAGACCCAACCGGAGAGGAGATCGGCCGCTATTCCGTGGACGGCTACGTGACTGCCGTGACGAGGGAGGTTGGCCTGAACGTCATCCAGCAGCCAGTGGTCTGGCCACAGCTCGTCAAGGGGTACGTCGTGCTAGACACGCAGACCGGCCAGATCGTCAGAGAGAAGATATACTACAAACAACCCCTTCAAGGAAGTGACTTATAGCTTAGCAAGCGTACGCACGTGGTGGTGAAGCGGGCGTCCCTCGGAACAGGGCTGCCCGCCAGGAGAACTAGGACGGGCTTCCGCAGAGAACCGGAAGCCCGTTTATGTCGCATGAGCTGTCGCGGATGCCGGGCGAGTGGCTCTGCTGATCCCAGTCGCGTTCGACACCGGCCCGCGTCTATAGTCGGTTTGCGGAGTAGATCGGCCCGACGACGCACTGCCTGTGTAGAGTCTTGCGAACAAGACGGGCCAGCAAGATGGAAGTATGGATTGACAGCTGTGCCCCCGTTGCTGTAACTTTCACCATGGATTCGGCGGAGGCGGGCCGGTAGTGATCTGCCGACCAGGGGGAATCCGTGGGGTGATCTTGCAGATGACGTCCGTGCATCCTCCTGCGCTGATCCAATCATACCAGCCTCGGGCTAGGGATTCAGGAGCAACAGCCG
The DNA here is from genome assembly GCA_029821885.1 of Candidatus Hebobacteria bacterium. Classification (GTDB taxonomy): domain Bacteria; phylum Armatimonadota; class Hebobacteria; order Hebobacterales; family Hebobacteraceae; genus Hebobacterum. The sequence goes on along the minus strand of JALGXV010000008.1, from coordinate 8,978 downwards.
TGGGCAAAGTGCGCAGTAGCGAGGCGGGCTGGTTTCCTGTACAGGGCTCCTACGAGGAATCGGTGCTGACTTGGCACGAGCAAATCGACCAGTCGTTTCGGCGCCGTTCCCTGGAAGCCCAACGGACAGGCTCAGAGACGCGCTCCCGGCTCAGGACGGAGGCGCAGACAACGGGGATCGTTGCGGACTGAAGTGAGGGCCGCCCCTGTGGCGGGCAAGGAACTACTGCTAGCATAGACAGGCGACAGTTCTTACTGGGGAGGTAAGACACTCACCTCCTGTGAAGACGAGGGCGGAGCTTGCTCCGCCCTCTCGCTTGGCCGGACGGGGGCAGAGGGAGGGTGAGCTGGCCCCACGTGGAATCTTTCCCAGTACCTGCGCAGACGTGGATCGTGAAGCTCCATGGCTCGATGCATACTCGTGGGCGTGACCGTCACTTACCTGCTGGCCGTTTTCCAGGCCACGCTGGGCGCGCGTCTGTCCATCGCGGGTGTTCCGCCAGACCTGCTGTTCGTCTGGACCGTGTGTGTCGGCCTCGCGGGAGGAACTCGCGCGGGGATCATCACCGGCTTCGCCTCGGGGATCCTTGAGGGGTCGCTGCGCCAGTCGATGATAGCGGTACTCGCCATCAGCAAGGGGATTAGCGGACTGGGGGCCGGGCTGCTGTCCACTAAGCTGTTCAGAGAGAACTGGGTTGTGCCCGCCCTCGCCGGAGCACTGCTCACTCTGGTCAACGAGACCGTCTTCCTCATCTTCCCCGGAGTCATTCGGCCGGACGCGGGCAGGTTGATACTGGGTCGCGTCCTATACCATGCCGTCCTGACGCCGATTGCCTTCTGGCTGGTTATCAGGGTCCGCCAGGCGCTGTTGGGCCCACATGTCCAGGTGAGCTGAGCGATGGGGCAGCGTCTTGTCGTGTTCCGAGTCCTGGTTGTGATTGTGTGCGCCCTCGTACTGGGGCGGCTCGTGCAGCTCCAGGTGGTCGAGGGGGCCCGCAACCGCGAGCTGGCCGACGAGAATCGCATACGCATAGTCAGGCGCCTCGCTCCGCGAGGGAACATCTACGACCGACACGACCGCGTGCTTGCCACGAGTCGACCCGCCTTCTCAGTCAGCGTCGTGCCGGAGGAACTCCACGTCGCGGGTGCCGCTGAACCAGCCGCCGCCCTGGCGAAGCTCGTGGACATGCCGGTCGACCAAGTCCGCGACCGACTCACTCGGAGCGGCGGAGCGGGGCACGAGTCCGTCTCGCTCTGCCGGGACGCCTCCCCGGAAGTCGTCGCGCGCCTTGGGGAGCATTCCCTCTACCTGACCGGAGTGAGCGTGCTCGCCGATGCCGTGCGTTTCTATCCCCGAGGAGAGCTGTCCGCCCATGTGCTGGGGTATGTACGGGAGATCAGCAGCGAAGAGCTGCTCCGCCCCGAGAATGTTCGGTACCGGCCCCTCGACCTCATAGGGAAGGCAGGGGTCGAGAAGGTCGCCGAGCATGTACTCCGCGGCACCGACGGTGGTGATCAGATCGAGGTGGATGCGCGCGGACGCCGCGTCAGGACTCTCGGGACCGTCGATCCCACACCGGGCCGGGCAGTCTGGCTGACGCTCGACCTCGATCTCCAGCGAGCCGCGGAGGAGGCCCTCGGCGATCGGCCCGGGGCCGTCGTGGTGATGGACCCGCGTAGTGGAGAGATCCTGGCACTGGCGAGCAGCCCCGCCTACGATCCGAATCTGTTCGTCGGGACACTCAGCCCCGAGGACTGGCGCAGGCTGAGCGGCCCCGATCACCCACAGCACAATCGAGCGACGACGGCGCAGTACCCGCCGGCGTCTTTGTTCAAGATAATCACGGCAGCCGCGGCGCTCGAGGCCGGGCAATCCACGACGAGCGACCGCTTCCGGTGCGACGGCGTCTACCGCATTGGCTCCTGGGGCCTCCGCTGCTGGAAGCGTACGGGGCACGGCGGACTCGACTTCACAGCGGGCTTCGCTCAGTCGTGCAACACCATGTTCGCGGCCCTGGGCCGCCGCGTCGGCCCAGAGGCGTTGGCTGACATGGCCCGTCGCTTCGGCTTTGGCGAGGAATGCGATACCGACCTCCCCGAGGAGGCAGAGGGGCTTGTGCCGACGCCTGACTGGAAGCGAAGGAGTCGGGGCGAGCCCTGGTACCCCGGTGACACCTGTCAGATGGCCATCGGACAGGGCGACTGTCTTGCCACTCCGCTCCAAGTCGCGCGAGAGATGTCCGCCGTCGCCAACGGGGGCTTCCTGGTCCACCCCCATGTCATCCTGCGGGTGGAGGGCGAGGAGCCGAGGTACTATGGCGCGCTCAGAAAGGCCATCGGACTGCGGCCCGCAACGGTCCAAGCCTTGCAGGCCGGGATGAATGCCGTGGTGGCACCCGGCGGAACCGCGGCCCGCATAGCTGACGCCGAATATGAGATTGCGGGCAAGACAGGCACTGCGCAGGCGCCGGGCGGCGAGCCGCATGCCTGGTTCGGCGGCTATGCCCCGGCCGACAATGCGGCGCTGGCGGTGGCCGTCGTGGTGGAGCATGGCGGCGGCGGGCCCGAGATCGCGGCCCCCATTGCCCGCCACATCTTCGACACGGCCCTGCTTCCTGCTTCCGAGCGGCCGGAATGGAACGCGCTGGCGGTTGCCCCCGGCCCCACACCAGGGGACCAGTAGGCATGGTCTCCCTCCTTCTGATCTTTATCCTGTCTGCCGCGCCGCCTGCCGGCGCCCCGCTCCCGGCGCCGCCCCAGGCCCCGCCGTCTGCAGGCAGAGGCCTCTTGCTCAGGTATGATCCGCCCCTTGGACAGATAGCCGAGTATCGCGTGGCACTGGACGTGCGAGGCGAGCAGACGAGCCTCGGCGAGAGGCGCCCGGTGCAGTGGCGGGGAGAACTGAGCGTGACTGAGGAGGTCGTCGCAAAGGCCGTCGACGGTACGATCTGGCTCAGGGTCCGCGAGCGCGTCGACAGGGCGGTCAACATCACCGGCGCGCTGGCCGGCGCAATGCCTGCAGAGTGGCCTGCCGTCCAGATGCGCATCACCCCTCTGGGCGAAGCGGTAGAGGTGTCCGTGGCGACCGGTGAGGCAGCGGCCGGGCCACGGGAGCGGGCCCTTGTCTTGCTGGCAGCACAGCCGGGGCTGACCATCTTGCCAGCGGGCCCTGTCGAGCCGCAGGACGAGTGGCAGGCCGACACCGCAGACGGCCACCAGGTGAACGAACTGGTCTCGCTGGAGGAGTCGCACCTGGGAACTGTTGCGCTCATAGCCAGCCGCAGAACTGCCGGTCTGGCACTGTCGGAGGGCAGTTCCGCTCTGGGGCTCCAGACCAATGTCAGCGGACTCGTGACGCAGGAGTCGGTGCTGCGGCTGCTGGTGGACCGAGGCCTGGTGTTGGCCCATACGGGGCAGACGCGACTGCAGACCAACTCCGTTGCCTCCCTCAATCTGCCCGGAGGCACCGAGGCATTTGACATCCAGGCCGATCTGGCGGTCGACTTCGATGTTCAGCTCATCGCTCTCGACGGTCGGCCGCCCAGGGGAAGCTGACGAGCTACAGCAATGCCCTTCGGGGAAGCTTTCGCGCAGGGCCTCAAAATCGTCCTCGCCGCCCTATTCGGCTTCGCAGGGGGCTTCTGGATTCTCTCAGCCCTGTTCGACCGCCGCATCTCGGCGCGCGAGGCCGTAATGTTGGGCGTCGGGCTGTTCTTCCTCATGTTCTTCTCAATCTCTTCTATGCTCCGGGGCGGGCCGGGGTTGCTCATCCTCTTCGTCGGCGTATTCGGCCCTGCGCTTCTCCTTCGCTCTCTGGGCCGCTACGCAGACTCCAGAATCAGCACCAGACTGAATGATGCCGAGATCGCGAAGTACCGTCAGGCCATCTACGACTACCCCGACAATCCTCATGCCCACTCTCTGTTGGCTGATGTGTACCGTCGGCTGGAGCGACACGAGCTGGCCGCTCAGGAGTACGAGGCAGCGCTATAGCTCGACCCCAGCCTGAAGCAGGAGCGCTACGGGCTGTAGAAGATGAGAACGGAGATCGAGCAGACGGCGGCGAAGGAGATGACGTGTCCGCGCTGCGGCACAGCGCGCTGCGGCCGCGCTCTGGAGTGCGCAGGATGCGGCCGGCCGTACTCCAGCACCGAAACGTGGCGACATGCGCTAGAGACAACAGACGCATGGCGGAAGGCTCTATGGATCGGGTCCGCTGTCGGAGCCGTGGCGGCCGCGGTCGCGGTGCTCTCGTGGGCACCGGGGGCGATGAAGCTGATGAGTATCGCGGTCTTTCTTGTGTTGCCTGTGTTTGTCATGGTGCTCAGCGCCCGTATGCGCCGCCGCGGCGGCTGACCCATGGATCTCGCGCGGAGTGGAGAGAGCATGACTGGTACTGACCCGTGGATGCTATGTGGCCTTATCGCGGTCTTCCTGTTGGCCGGCACCCCGGCCCACGCTGAGACCGACGGAGTTCAGCAGCGGACCTTGCCCAACGGGCTCAAAGTGCTCGTCCTGGCGGACCATTCGGCTCCCCTGGTCTCATCCTACATCTGGTACCGAGTTGGGATCAGACACGAGCCGCCTGGCCAGGCTGGAATCAGCCACTTCCTCGAGCATATGGCGTTCAAGGGCACGGAGCGGCTGAGCGGCCGGGAGGCGAACCGCCTCGTCACGGCCCAGGGCGGCTACCTTAACGGCTTCACATCAATGGACTATACCGCCTATGTCGAGACGCTTCCGGCCGACGCCCTCGACCTTGCGCTCGACATCGAGTCCGATCGCATGGCCGGCTGCGTGCTGTCGGCCGCAGACATCGAGGCCGAGAAGGGTGTGGTCCTATCCGAATTCGAGGGGGCCGAGAATGACCCGGCGTTCTTGCTTCGGCGCGAGGTGATGGCCGAGCACTTCCCCGGCCAGCCGTATGGCAGAACGGTCATTGGCGAGAAGGACGACCTGCGCTCGCTCTCGCGAGAGGATGTGCTGGCCTACTACAAGAGCCACTATGCTCCCAACAACGCTGTGCTTGTCGTTGTAGGCGATGTGGCTGCGGATGAGGTCTTCGGCAAGGCGGAGCAGTACTTCGGAGGGATTCCGGCGAGCGATACCCCTTCCCCCTCGCCCAACCCGGGGCGCGGTTCTGCCGGCGAGAAGCGCGTGAGGCTGGAGGTGCCCGGCCGAACGGCATACTTCCAGGCGGTCTACGGGGTGCCGCCCATCCACCATCCAGATCACATCGCGCTGGAGGTCTTCCAGAACATCGTGAGCAGCGGACGTACCAGTCGGCTCTACGGCGCGCTCGTCCACAGCGGACTCGCGTCTGCAGCAGGCGGATGGCAGTACGAGAATCCGGTGCCGACGGTGTTCGCGTTCGAGGTCGCGATTCGTCCCGGCGTGGACCACGAGAAGGTCGAAACAGCCTTCAACGAGATCATCGATGCCCTGAAGAGCGAAGTCGTGGGCGAGCGAGAGTTGACGAAGGCCAAGAACAAGACGAAGGCCAATTTCGTCTATTCGGGGGACGGCGTCACGAAGCTCGCACGGCAGATTGGCTACTATCACATCATCCACGATCACAGCTACCTCGAGACGTTCCCCGAGAAGGTAGATGCTGTGACTGCGGAGGACATCCGGCGCGTGGCCCGTCAGTACTTCGTCGAGGACAACCGCACGGTGGGATGGCTCGTGCTCGCGGGCGAGGAGCCCCATGGGGCTGCGGGGGCGGCCCGTCCGCCCACCGATGTCCACTGGCGCCGCCATTCGCACGGGCCATCGTGGTCCGTAACCGATGACATGCTCGTGCCGCCACCGGCCGGCCTGGGGAGTGCAGCGCCCATCCATCGAATGGAACTCGACAACGGCATGGTTGTGGTGATGCAGGAGAACCATTCTGCTCCGTTCCTGGTGGTGTATGGCAATGTGATGGCGGGCCCTGTGTTCGACCCAGAGGGGAAGACAGGCCTGGCCGCGTTCTGCGCCGAGATGCTGTCCCGCGGCACGACGAAGCGCTCCTGGCAGGAGATCCGGCAGGAGCTCGAGACGGCCGCAGCAGACCTCTCGCTCAGCACCGGGGTTCAGGTGGGGGTCGTCTCCGGCCGCTGCCTGAAGGGCGACCTCGGCCTCCTGCTCGAGGCGGCCGCGGAGCAGCTAGTGATGCCTGCGTTCCCCGAGGACGAGCTAGAGAACGTACGCTCTGAGGTCATCGCGGCCCAGCAGCGTCGTGACGAGGACACGTATGAGGTCGCCGAGAAGGAGCTGTTCGCCCAGCTCCATCCCGAAGGCCATCCCTTCCACTACCCACGGCTAGGAACGGCCGAGACAGTCGCGTCGATCACGCGAGACGACCTCGCAGCCTTCCACGCCCGCTACTACCGGCCGGAGAACACGTTCCTCGCGATCGTTGGCGACATCGAACCCGAGGAGGCCGCTGACATCGTGAGGAGGGCCTTCGGCGAATGGCAGCGGCGCGGCGAGCCAGCGGAGCCGGAGCTCACGCCGGTGAGCGTGCCAGCGCAGCCGGTCACCCACCTGGTGCCGGTGCCGAACAAGACGCAGGCCGACATCGCCCTCGGCTTCCCTGGGATCAGCAGAAGAGACCCCGACTACTACCAGGCCGATCTCATGAACTACGTCCTGGGAAGAGGCTTCATCAGTCGCCTGAACATGCAAATCCGGGAGGAGCTGGGGCTGGCCTACTACGTGTACAGCTACTACTATGCGTACTGGGGCCCGGGCCCGTGGGTCCTCCACATGGGCGTCAACCCGGAGAATGCCGACAAGGCCCTGCAGGCCGCGCTGCAGGAGCTTCGCCGTATTCAGCAGGAGGAGCCTTCTGCCGAAGAGCTACAGCTCTGGAAGGACTACGTGAAGGGCACGGTCGCGCGCAGAATGGAGACATACGCCGGGATCGCGCGCGAGTTGGTGCTGGCCGCCTTCTACGATCTGGGCCTCTACCATGCCTACGAGTACCCCGGCGTCCTGGGCGCAATCACCGCAGACGAGGTGCACAGCGCCGCACAGGAGTTCCTGCACCCGGACGGATACGTAGCTGTCATAGCGGGGCCGGTGGGAGAATCTCCCGCGACACCTGAGTAGCGCTCGTCCCACCTATCGAGGGCGAGGGCGCCGGAGACTGCGTTCTCCGCGTCTCGGCCAGGTCCGTCGTGGGTCGTCGCTCCTCTCGCCTAAGCGCTGGTCTCTTCGATGGCGTCATCGCGGCGCTGGCCGCGTCCTGCCTTCGCCAGCATCACTGCGATCCATGCCATCAGCACGCCATACCACGCCAGCCCCGACCACCCGACGAGTGGCGGCGCATCCGCCAAGGCCTCCGAGCCGGGGCCCTGTCGCTGGCACGAGCATTCGTATTCACCGAAGTACGAGCCAAAGGCAAATGCTACGATCGTGATCAGCGTCACCATCAGAACCCAGTAGACAACCATCTTCCGGAACCCAGCCACCTTGCTCACGAGCAACAGGCCGGGCAGGCTTAGTCCAGGCCCCCCCAGCAGCAGCGCCAGGGCGGGCCCGAGCGCGAAGTAGTGCAGAAGAAGCCCCTTCGTGAACGCGACTTCGGTCAGCATGGGGAAATACATCAGCGTGCTGAATACGGCCGCCACGAACACGGCGGGCAGCGAGTTTCCCTGTGGATGGCCGAACTTCAGCCCCCCTTGCTCGGCTGCGGTCGGCATCACCCAACTGATAGGAATCCGCTGGACGATGACCGCGATGGCAACCACGGCCACGAGGAAGATGGGCACAATCATGCGCAGCAGCAACCACGTTTGGCGCCCCCACTCGTAGGACTCTTCCCTCCCGAACCAGCGCACGGCGAGAGGCACCAAGAGGGCCACCGCCAAGATCACTCCTGCGAGCCTCACGTATTGTCCAAACGCGCCTGGGAGGTTCCCGTCCAAGGGCATCCACGCGCCGAAGATCAGCACTCCGACTAGCAGACCGAGGAACAGCTCGCCCCGCCTCGTCTGCTCGGGCGAGGCATCGACCAGCGCGACCGAGGAGTTGCTGACCTCACACTGGCGTTCCTGCTCCTCCCGTCGGAAGAGGACAGACATCACCAACCCGAGGACGATGGCGATGACAGGAACCATGAAGAACCGCCAGAGCGCCAGCTTGGGGCCGATTACCTGGTACGTGAATGCGGTGTTGACGATGTGAATGGCAGGGGCCGCAAACACGAAACAGAAGGCCGGACCGATGCCGGCCCCACGCCGCAGGATTCCGGCGAAGATGGGCACGACGTTGCAGGAGCACACAGTGAGGACGTTGCCCGAGACCGCCGCCACCCCGTAGGAGACGATCCGATTGGCCTTCGCGCCGAGGTACTTCATCACCGAGTAGCTCGGCACGAAGACGACCAGCGCGCCGGCCAACAGGAAGGCTGGAAGGACGATAGTGAATGCGTTCAGAGTGAAGATGCAGCAGGCGAAGAGGTTTACATCGTCCCCTAGCGTTCCCACGTAGGCCTCCGAATGCCTGGTACGAAAACCGTCGGGGCCAGCGTCGACGCGCTGGCCCGCTGTTGGGAGCTTACGTCTGCCCTGTTAAGTTCCTGTGAAGTAAGCAGGGCGCTTTGGCGTAGGGTTGTGGCTACTCGGAAGCCGGGGTCTGCTTCTCAGACGCCGGCACCAGCAACCGCGGGGCGAGCTTGTCGTCCTCCACATCAAGCTCGACGGTGTCGCCCTCTCGGTATTCGCCCTGCAGAATGCCTCGCGCAACGGGGTTCTCGACCAGGCGCTGGATCGTGCGCCGGAGGGGGCGGGCGCCGTACTCGGGGTCGAAGCCCTCCTTGGCCAGCAGCAACCGCGCGGGCTCGGTGACCTCGAGGCTGATGTTGCGCTCCGTGAGCTGCTCGCGCACGCGGTCGAGCATCAGATCCACGATCTGCTCGATCTGCTCCTGGCTCAGCGGCTCGAAGACGACGATCTCATCGATCCGATTGATCAACTCGGGACGGAAAGTACT
>JALGXV010000121.1 GCA_029821885.1 Candidatus Hebobacteria bacterium | reverse complement strand
CTCTCTCCGGTCGCCGTGTAGCTCATGACCTGCAATGACTCCGAGGTGGGCATCCAGCCGCTCCCAAACTCCCGCGCCCATGGGATCGGAGCGGCGACCGTGACGAGCCCGGCGAAGCGGCTTCCCGGGGCGTCAACCCACGCATATGCACCCTCAACCGCAGATCGCTGGTACCTCGTCAGCCACCGGGCCGCGCCGCTCACGACCAGCACGGTCAGCCCGATGGTGACCAGCAGCGTCGGGAACGCGATTCCCCATATGCGCCGCGATTGGAACAGCTCGCCGCGTGTGACCACGAGGGCCGAGGCCAGCAGGAGAGCGGGGACCGTGGCGAAGCACCAGAGGGCGACGTCGAGGACCTCAGTGTACCCAAGCAGTGGCGCGTCGAGGTAATGCCAGAGGGCAATCGCGCCTGCTGCGAGGGCCCCGGCAAGGATGGCAGCGAGGGCGAGGGCCGCGTTCGCGTGGCGGGTGATGCTTGAGCAGAAGACGGCGACGGCGAACGCGAAGGCCGTCCACAGCACCAGGTCCGGGAGGTAAGCAGAGAATGGGCCCGCGCGGAAGACGCTGGGGAGGAACAGCCTGACGAGTGCCAGCGACACCACAGAGCCGACGGCTGTCAGAGCCAGACCGGCGAGCACCTTGGCCGCCCAGATTCGCCGCCGGGAAACGGGCAGCCCGAAGAGTACAGGGGCCGTGCCCCAGTCGACCTCACCAGCAAAGAGGCCACAGCCGGCGAAGAAGGCGAGGACGAGCGGCACCACGAGGCAGACGTGGTGGAACGTCCCGTCGATTATGTCCCTCTGGACTCTGTAGAGTGGATTCGCCCTCAGCAGCACCGCGTAGAGGATTGGGAGCAGGAGCCCGGTCAGCAGGGAGAACACGAGCAGCGGGCGGCCCTGGCGGAATTCCTTGATGAAGATGGCTCTCATCTGATCGGCCCCCTCAGGGATAGATGCGCGTGACCTCGCCCGTCTCGAGGTCCACGGCGGCCAGGAAGTTGCCCGGCTCAGCTTCGAGTCCCTTGAGGATCAACGCTCGGCCGGCGGCGTCGAAGCCGACGATCCTCGAGAAGCCGAGCGTTCGGCTGAGATCGGGGCGGAGGGGCTCTATCTGCCCCTGATTGTCGAGAGTCCAGACACGGCCTTGCTCCCACAGGAGCAGCCCCGAAGAGTCGGGGAGTGGCCGAATGTAGCCGCGGCTCAGAGCAACGGGCAAGCGGATGGAGGCGAGGGCCGCGGAGGCGGCAGACCAATGGAAGACTCGGTCCCGGGATCGAGGTTCGAGGAAGTAGAGGTGACTGCCGTCGGGAGACCAGAGGAAGCCAGGGCTGTCAACCGTGGTCGGGCGTGCGGCGCTCCGATAGACGAGATCCGAGTGCGACCCATCGGCACGGAGCACAAAGGAGAAGACCCCGCCGCGGTCGGAGTCCTCACGCGGGCGATTGCCTCTGGACGAACTGTCCTCGCGTGCCAGCATGGACACGGTGATGAACCGACCGTCGGGCGAGACGGTGAGGCCGCCGGACTCAGGGGCCGTGTCGTCGGGGAACCCGGGGAGGTCTCGCGGGTCGCAGACTACATGGCCGGCGTTCTGCGCCGGCGAGTGGTGCATGACGCGGACATCGGCATCCAGGTAGTAGACATCGCTGTCCGGGCTCCAGCCCCCGAAGCCTCGGTGGAGGGAATCCGTGCCCAACGGCTGGAGGTCCGTGCCCTCGGGGTTCATCACGAGGAACTGATGGGCGTCACCGAACCTCTTGTAGACGGCGAGCCATTGGGAGTCGGGAGACCATTCTACGGCGTTGTAGGTGAGCGTGCGCCTGTAAAGCGTGTCGGTCGGCGGATCGAGCACGGCGCTTGTCTCGGGGTAGCCGCGATAGAGGAGACGATGGTGAGGGAGGTCCCAGATCTCGAGTTGCCGCGGCCCGTCTCGGTCCCCCCAGGTCAGCGGTTGCGGGTCAGAGAGAACCGCGGCGAGGCGACCATCCGGAGATATGGCGGCGTCGCCGCACCCGCGCTTCGTCACCAACTCCTCCCCTGTCCGCAGGTCCAGAAGTACGAGGTGTCTCGAGCGGAACTCCCCCTGCCAACCGTGCCACCCGTCGGAACGGCGGCTGTACCGAATCGGCGAGCGCCCGGCGACGAGGCTGACGGTCGAACCATCGGCTGACACCGACACGTTCGCCACACTGCGTATGTCTTCTCTGACATAACGGGTAAGCCAGCGAGTCGCTCCTGCAGTCGGCGCGAATGTCATGGTGAGCACCAACACAAGAGCCGGGACGGCCAGCAGCCACTTGCCTTGCGACCGGAGGTCCTGGCCCCGCGCGAAGGTGAGGAGCGAAGTCACCAGGAGAGCTGGAACCGTGGCCAGCGCCCACAGCGTCGCGTCGAAGAGGTCATCGTAGCCGAGCAGTCGGCCGCCGAGCCCCCCCACAAGATAGAGGGCGCCACCGAAGAGTGCGCCGCAGATCAGCCCAGCGCCCAGCAGGGCCGCGATGGTCCGTTCGGCCAGCGAGGAGCAGAGCAGCGCGACTGAGAAGGCCACCAGGCACCATATCGCCAGATCAGGGAGGTAGGCGGGCAGCGCCACCAAGCCCATTGCGTCGCGGATCAGCAGCGCGCCCGGGATTGAGAAGAGCGCGAGGGCCGCCGTGGTCAGCGCGAGACCAGCAAGCGCCTTCGCGGCCCATATCCGCCGCCGGCTGAAAGGAAGGGCGAGGAGGGCCGGGAGCGTGCCGCGTTCGACTTCGGCAGCGATGAGCCCTGAAGCCACGGCGAGCGCCACGATAGGAGGGACGACGTAGTACATGATCCCCAGGAACTCGTCCACAGAGCGCTGGTCGCTTGCGGTCTCCACAAACGCGACTGCCAGAAGCACCCAGAGCACCGGCACGAGCAGGCCCAAGACGATGCCGAAGAGCAGGAAGAGCCGCCCCTGGCGCCATTCTTTGAGGAACAGCGACTTCATCACTCGGCCCCTCGCCGAAGCTCGGCCTGAGCGAGATGCACGAAGATGTCCTCGAGGCTCATGTCCCTCACCTCGACCCGACGGTTGGGGCCGGCGAGCGAAGCTGGCAGTGCTTCGGAGAAGTCGGCGGTCGTGAAGGATGTCTCCGCCGGCGATTGCTCTACCTCAAGCGCGCCCGCCGGAAGCTCGATCTCTGCATCGCGCTCGTGCTCGACCCGGATGCGCTTGACCTTCGCCTTCAGGTCGTCGAGCGTGGATTCGAGGACCAGTCGCCCCTTCACCAGGAAGCCGATGTGATCGCAGATGCGCTCCATGTCGGCGATGTCCTGGCCCGTGATCAGCACGGTGCGTCCTTGGGCGTGCATGGCTTCAATGACGTTGCGCAACACCTCGCGCCGCGCCATGGGGTCCAGCCCGGTCAGTGCTTCGTCGAGCAGCAGCAGGTCGGGCTCGTGCCCCATGGCCGCGGCGAGCGCGGCGATGGCGCGCTGCCCTCGCGAGAGCGCCTGAATCTTCATCTCCGGATCGATGCCGACGTGGGACAGTATCGATGACGCGGCCTCGGGGTCCCATTGCGGATAGCAGCCGCCCACGAAGTCGGTGAACTCGCTCACCTTCATCCACTCCCAGAGCGGCTGAAGGGCCGCTACGTGCCCGACTCTTCGCCGAACGGCCACTGGCTCGCGCACGACATCGTGCCCCAGCACAGTCGCCGAGCCCCGTGTGGGATTCAGCAAGTTCAGCATCACCCTGACGAAGGTCGTCTTGCCGGCCCCGTTGGGCCCCATCAGGCCGTAGATCGCACCCGTCGGCACATGCGCGCTTACACCGTTGAGCGCCCTCACGCGGCCGAATCGCTTCGTCAGAGAGTGGGTCTGGATGGCGAAGTTGTTGTCGCTCATCGGCGGTCCTTTCGGCCGGGCTGCTCGTCCTTCAGAACGCGGCGGAACAGATCCAGAGCGGCCTCCTCGTCGAGCCCGAAGGCGTGGACATCGCGGGCCACTGCTCGGAGTTCGCCAGTCAGGAGACGCCGGCGCTCCCCCTCGGCCATGGCTGCGGCGTCGGCCGCGATGAACGTTCCCTGCCCGCGGCGTGTCTCAAGCAGCCCGTCTCTTTCGAGATCCCGGTAGACCTTGGCCACCGTGTTGGGATTGACGAGCAGCCGGGCCGCCAGCTCGCGCACCGACGGCAGCTGGTCGCCCGGCAGCAGCAGTCCGGCGGCAACGCTCCGCCGAAGCTGCTCCGTTATCTGCAGGTAGATCGGCAGCCCTGATTTCGGGTCGACTGAGTCGAACATGGCAACTGTACTAGAGTAGTAGTACAGTGGTATTGTACCACAATCTGGGCCACCGTCAAGAGGGGACTTGCTGCTTCAGTGCCCTTCGCTCATGCGAGCGGCCGGCCGCCCAAATGCAGGCAGCGGAATCTTGCAGAGCGAATGCAGGTGAGGCGTGTGCAAAGGGGCGCAGTGGACGAGACCAAGGACCCAGCGACCGAAGGCGGCGCGCCAAGTGACGGCCCACACTGGCGCAGGACCCTCTACAGCCTCTGGCTGGCGATGTTCTTCGTCTTCCTGGAGTGGACCTTCGCGATGACTTTCGTACCGGTCTTCCTTCAGGAGGACCTGGGGCTGAGCTTCGAGCAGGCGCAGCGGTGGACCGGCCTGTTCATGGCGCTTCCCTCGGTGGCCATGTTCGTTGCCACTCCGCTATGGGGCACGTACAGCGATCGGATCGGCCGCAAGCCGATAGTGATCATCAGCGTGATCTTCACTTCGTTGCTCCGGGCGGCGTGGTATTGGGCGGACTCGCCCTGGACGCTGCTGGGGCTTGGGATCGCGGCAGGCGTGCTGGGCGCGGGAGTCACGGTCGGGCAGGCGATCATCGCGTCGGTGGCGCCGCGGAACCGGATGGGCGAGGCGATGGGGACACTTCAGACCTCGATGACGGTCGGCTTTCTCATCGGGCCGGTGGTGGGGCAATTCGTCGCAGGGATGATCGGACCGCGGCCGACGTTTCTGATTCAGGCGTTGTTCGCAGTGATCGGGGCCACTGTCGTGTGGCTGGCGGTGGAGGAGCGGTTCGAGAGGCCCGAGGCCGTCGAGGGGTTCAGCTTCGCGGGCGCCGTGACGCGCGATCTGCGCCCCCTGGTGGGGAACCGCCAGCTCCAGGCGTTGTGGGTGATGACCTTCGTCGTCTTCCTGGGTTTCTCGTCGATGTGGCCGATCATGACTTACTTCGTGCAGCATATTGGCGTGCCGCTCGGGCGGGTGGCGGCCTATGCTTCCTATGTGATGCTCGTGACGGGGTCGATAATGACGTTGATGGCGCCCCTGTGGGGACGGATCGGAGACCGCGTCGGACATAAGCGAGTTCTCGTTGGAACCAGCGCGGCCTGTGGCCTGGCGGTCATCCCACACTCGCTGGTGCAGTCCTACGCCCAGTTCTTCGGGCTTCGCGTGCTGGCGACGATGCCGGGGGCGGGAATCCACCCCAGCACCTCCGCGCTCGTGGCTCGCACCATCCCGCGCTCCAGATATGGCGGCGCCTACGGTGTGCTGGCCAGCGCTCGCGCGCTTGCGGGGTCGGTGGGGCCGCTGGTGGGCGGCGGCCTGGGGGGCTTCGGGCTGATACGCTGGGTCTTCGTGTGGACCGGCCTGCTCACCCTCCTGGCCTCGCTGTGGGCGGTCCGGGCGGTCAAGCAGCCGTCTGATAGCTCAGAAGAGCGGAGCGGTGCCCTCGCCGGAGACGCGGCGGCGGGCCAGCTCGACGTAGGCGGGGTCGATGTCCACGCCGATCCAGAGCCGCCCGAGCTGCGCGGCCGCGACACAGGTTGAGCCCGAGCCGCAGAACGGGTCGAGTACCAGCGCGCCCTTCCACGAATAGAGCTTGATCAGCCGGCGCGGCAGCTCGACCGGGAACGGAGCGGGATGGCCGACCTTGCTGGCGGACTCGGTGGGGAAGGTCCACACGCTGCGGGTGAGCGCGGTGAACTCTTCGCTCGTCAGATCGGTCTCGCCCTTCGACTGCTCCAGGCGAAACTGCTCCTTGCAGAAGACCATCACGTACTCGTGGACGTCGCGGAGCGTTGGGTTGCTCGGGCTTTGCCAGCTCCCCCAGGCAGTTGAGACGCCGACCGAAGCGGCCTTGTCCCAGATGATCTCCCCCCGCATGAGAAAGCCAAGTTCGATGAGCTGCTCTGTGATGTACGACTGTAATGGGAGGTAGGGCTGGCGATCCACGCCCGCGACGTTCACACAGATGCGAGCGCCGTCGCGCATGACGCGCCGGCACTCGACCCAGACGTCCCGTAGCAGCCTGAGGTAGTCCTCCAGGGGCAGGGCGTCATCGTGGTTCTGGTAGTTCTTGCCGACGTTGTAAGGCGGTGAGCAGATGACCAGATCAACGACCCCGTCCTCGATCACGTCGAGGCTTCGGCTGTCGGCCTGGTAGATGCGATTGGCGACAGTGCGCTCGCCGACGACTGGTTCTTGCGACGCGGCTGGGTCCATCGCTCGACCACACTGGTTCGCCGCTGCAGCACTCAGGACCTCCGACGAGCAGTTCGGAGACACTCAGTGTGCAAGGCGCTTGGTCAGGAGGCGGCGAATCTGCTACCATAGCCAACCGGAAGCCCTCTGGGAATCGAGAGCGAGAGGGGGATCGTCGCCCGAGCCAGACGCGAGGCCCCTCGCTCCGCCTGAGAACTTGGAGGCAGTTGCCATGATCGGCAAGCAGATCCGCATAGAGCGCATCATCAACCGGAACACCGGCAAGATGGTTGTGGTGCCGATGGATCACGGCACTACGATCGGTCCGATTCCCGGCCTGGAGGACATGCGGGAGACGGTCAGCAAGGTGGTCAACGGCGGCGCCAACGCCATCCTCATGCACAAGGGAATGGTGCAGGCCGGCCACCGCGGGGGCGGGCGGGATGTCGGGCTCATCATTCATCTCTCGGCCGGCACGGCCCTCAGCCCCGACCCTAACACGAAGGTGCCCGTGTGTTCGGTGGAGGAGGCCATTGGGCTCGGCGCCGATGCGATTTCGATACACGTGAACGTCGGTGCGGAGACGGATGCGGACATGGTGCGTCACTTCGGCGAGGTCTCCAGGACCTGCCTCACCTGGGGAATGCCTCTGCTGGCCATGGTGTACACGCGCGGTCCCAAGATCGAGAGCGAGTTCGACGTCAAGTATGTCAAGCACGCGGCGCGGCTGGGAGCGGAGCTGGGGGCCGACATCGTCAAGGTGAATTACACTGGCTCGCCGGAGACCTTCGCTGAGGTCGTGTCCGGCTGCCCGATTCCTGTGGTCATCGCGGGCGGCGAGAAGGTGGAGACCGATGAGGAGCTGCTTCAGATGGTGGCCGGATCGCTGGAGGCGGGAGGAGCCGGCGCCTCCATCGGCCGCAATGCCTTCCAGCACGCCGACCCCGAGGGCATGGTGCGCGCCATCAGCATGGTGGTTCATGATGGCGCATCGGTCGAGGAGAGCAAGAAGTTCCTGGAGTCGCGTCGATGAAGCGGGTGTGGGTCAAGGTAGATCCCTGGGATAAGCAGCTTGCCATTGCGGCCCTGGAGAGCGGGGCCGACGCGGTCGTCGTGGCGGAGGGCGACTCGGCGAAGGTGAAGGAGCTCGGCACGTTGGCCACCGTCGCCTCCGATGGCGACATCAAGCCAGGCCAGGACGTCATCTGGATGGAGATCGGTGGCAAGGCCGACGAGGAGAAGGCGGCGACCTCGCACCTCGACAAGACAGTGGTGCTGCGCACATCGGACTGGACGGTGATCCCACTCGAGAACCTCATCGCCCGACGCAGCGGCCTTATGGCCGAGGTGGCTGGCGCAGAGCAGGCCAGGCTCGTGACCCAAGTCCTCGAGAAGGGCGTCGACGGTGTGGTGCTCGACACGCGCTCTCCCGCCGAGGCCCGCAAGACAGTAGCCCTTGTGCATTCTCTGTCACCGAAGCTGGAACTTGCGGCTGCACAGGTGAAGACCGTGCGGCCGCTCGGCATGGGAGACCGCTCGTGTGTCGACACGTGCACCACCATGGGCCCCGGGGAGGGAATGCTGGTCGGCAACAGCGGCCAGGCATTTCTGCTCGTGCACTCCGAGAGCCTGGAGACGCCTTACGTCGCGCCGCGGCCGTTCCGCGTCAACGCGGGTGCCGTCCATGCCTACGTGCTGCTGCCGGAGGGACGAACGAAGTATCTGTCAGAGCTCAAGGCAGGAGATGAAGTGCTGCTGGTCCGCCACGACGGTTCGACTGCTGTGGGCTACGTTGGTCGGAACAAGATCGAGCGCCGGCCACTGCTCCTGGTGGAGGCGGAGGCCGAGGGGGAGTTGGCTTCTCTCATCCTTCAGAACGCCGAGACCATCAGGCTGACCAGCTCGTCGGGGGAAGCCGTGTCTGTCGCCACGCTCAAGCCCGGAGACCAGGTGCTTGCATACATGGAATCGGGGGGCCGGCACTTCGGGACTGCCGTGCAGGAGACGATCGAGGAGAAGTGACGGGGTGCCCCTCTGCATGTATGGGGACCGACAGGGCCGAGTGCGTCCTGCCGTACGACACTGCCTTGACACGCATAGCCGTATCGGTATAATTCGGCCCAGGCAATGAGGGAAACCGTTTCGTGTTCCTGGCTGTAGTTCCACGCGAGGAGCCTGTTACAGGGAGACACAGACGATGGGAAAGGCGAAGTTTGAGCGGACGAAGCCGCATGTAAACATAGGGACGATTGGGCATGTGGACCACGGGAAGACGACGCTGACGTCGGCGATCACG
>JALGXV010000410.1 GCA_029821885.1 Candidatus Hebobacteria bacterium | reverse complement strand
ACGCCCTCTCGCCCCGGGCCTCCGCGGCCGCTGTCTCATCCGGGTCCCACCAGGGGGCCTGCATCGACCAGATGTCCACGGCACCGACCAACTGCGGGACGGGCCACTTCGTGACGAAGACCGGAAGCCTATTGCCCGGGCCAGGGTTGTTGTGAATCCAGCCGGCGCGCTCGGTGATCCAGGCGTACATGCCCGAACCGGGCTCATCGATCAGGTAGAGGAAGTACTCCACGTCAGGAGCGTTGGCGTCGAACCAGGTCACCCACATGTCGGAGTTGGTCCGGTATTCGGGCTCCGTACCGCCGAAGGACGAGCCATAGGTGTGGACCGAGAAGAGCGTGTTGCCGACGCCCTCGCCCGGCCCCTCGTACCCGTTGGCGGGCGTGAAGGCGTCGCCACTCAGCGTGTCCTCGAGCGCCATCAACTCGTCCCAGGAGCCCGACCCGATCAGCTCCAGGCGGTGCCGGTGGGCCATGCGATGGTAGTTCAGCACCATCTCCCACAGCTCGGGCGAACCCCAGGTCAGGTTGTGCCGCGAACGGATGTTGTAGTCGCCGTAGAAGACCATCGAACGGTAGTGGTTCTCGTCGGGCAGAGTGAGCCCAAGGACCTCGAGTTCGATGGGGAGCGTGGCGGCCGCTTCGCCGCCCACGGACACCTGTGCAGAGCCTGTGTAGGTGCCGCTGGGAAGGCCCTCGTCCACGTAGATATCCACCCAGACGCCCTGGTTCGAGTTAGCGGGAATATCAAAGGGCGCTCCCCCTTTGCCCGCCGCGGCCGAGAAGGAGATCAGGGCGTCGGGGATCCACCCGGTGATCTGCGGGTTGGCCTCGTACGTTGTGTAGAATCCGCCCCAGTCCGGATCATTGTAGGCGGGCTCGGTCCCGTGCAGGTAGTGCTCGGTGAAGAGCTCGACACCAACGCCGACGTAGTCGTTTGGCCCCGGCATCGGATGGCTTCCGGGTATGGTCGAGCCGCCGTTCGTCAGGTCTGACACCACGACATCGACATCCGTCGCTCCGCCCCCATCGCCCTCCAGTATGAGCTGGAAGGCCACGATCTCATTGCGCGCGGCGAACAGGCGCACGGTGGCGCCGTCCCAGACGGAGTTGTCGCCGCCGCCCACCTCCAATGGATTGCTGGTATCGTCTCTGAATATCTTCTCCCCATCGTCGACAGCCCACACTGACGCGAGGTCAGCGCCCGCTCCTCGGCATGGGCCCAGCAGCAGCGCGAGGGCCAGGATGACAGGCATCGAGCGAATGGGCTGAGATAGTCTGGTCGAATTCACTTGGGATCCCCTCGTCCTCATGTTTCGACGTTGTTGTAGTTAGTATGCCGCATGTGCGTGCGAGTCTCGACTGACAATCCGAAGGCCGCGCCTCAGGCCGGAAGGCGACCCACCACCTCGTTCACGAACTCAAATGCCTTCCTTGCCTCGGCGCCGATCTCGGCCAGGGTGTCGCCGCCGACGCACTCGACCCAGCACGGCCCCGAGAAACCGGCCTCGTTCAGGAGGGAGAAACCACGGTCGAAGTCGACGAGGCCGGTGCCCGGAGTAATCATCACCTCACCGTGTCGGCCGCCGCTTTCATCCTTTATGCACATGGCTCGCACGTGCTCGACCACCTTAGGCAGATCCTCTTCGGCCTTGTGCCCCGTGTAGTAGTATATGTTCCCTGGATCGTAGCAGATCCCGAAGGCCGGGTGCGCCAGCCTCGCAGCAGCGCGCAGCAGACCGTCTGCCAGAGAGCTGAGGCCGCCATGGGGCTTCAGCAAGAGCGTGATGCCTCTCTCGGCAGCAGCATCGAGACAGCCCCTGGCAGCATCGAACCACGCTTCATATTGGCCGGAGTCGTCCGTGCCGAGGAGCACAATATGGTCGATCCCCAGATCCCGGCACCAGTCGAGCTGTCGGCGGAACTTCGCCGCCGCCTCGGGGCCGGGGAGGGACAGATCGGGGTTGCCGAAGGTGACCTGTGCGCGCAGCGCGTACTCACTCACCAGCCCGGCGACCTCCGCATTCCTCTCCTCGCTCCATTCGTCGGAGAATAGAGGCGTGTCCGCGGCCGATGTCAGTCCGACGTTCTTGTAGCCGGCCGCGGCGACGCCGGCCAGGGCTTCCGCGAGAGTGTAGGCTCCCCAGGGCCGAGTGAAGCAGCCGAGTTCGATTCTCATGGTCAGAGCTCCAGCGAGATTCACGTGCCCCGGCCGACGGC
>JALGXV010000120.1 GCA_029821885.1 Candidatus Hebobacteria bacterium | reverse complement strand
TTAAGGTCTCCGTGGCGGAGGAGCAGATACGATTCGAGGTAGAGCCGTACATCCTCATCTCGCGACTCATAGAGGGGCAGTTTCCGAACTACGAGCGGGTCATTCCGGCTGAGGTGGAGCGCACGGTTGCACTCAACCGGGAGGATCTGCAGGCGGCAATCAAGAGGGCCGCGATTGTGGCGCGGGCGGAGGCGAGCAAGCTCGTGTTCCGCGTGGAGAAAGGTATGCTCGTCATCACCGCGGAGAGCGGCGACGTGGGGCGAGCGCACGAGGAGCTGCCGGCACAGGTTGAGGGCGAGGACCTGCAGATCGCCTTCAACGCCGAGTATCTGAGCGACGTGCTCTCGGTGATCGGCTCCGACACCGTCCTGTGGCAGTTCACGGGGGCACTCAGCTCGGGACTGCTGAAGGGGTCCGACGACCCAGACTACCTCTACGTGGTCATGCCGATGCAACTGTAGAGGGCAGGCCGGCGACGAGCAGTCTGCCGCAAGACCCGAGGCGAGCGGGGCGGCTCCGCGGAAGGCGGGGGTGCCTCGTTTTCCTTCCGCGTGGAAGCAGGGATGCATCTCTCACGGTTGGAGCTGCGAGAGTTTCGCAACTACGAAAGATTGGCGCTGGAGCTGCCCGCCGGGGTCGTGGCCGTCCATGGGCCCAACGGTGCGGGCAAGACGAATCTCCTTGAGGGGATCTGTGTCGCTGCTGCCGGGGACTCGCCGCGGTCGAGGACCACTGACGAGCTGGTTCGCCACCGGAGTCAATACGGCTTCGTCCGTGCCGATTTCGTCACTGCCGAGCGAGGCACGCGAGTGGAGATCGGGCTGGCGGAGAGCGGCCGTCGGCAGATCAAGATCGACGGCGTGTTGCGTCGGCGGGCCGACCTCATCGGGGTCGCCCCGATCGTTCTCTTCTCGGCCTCCGACATCGAGCTCCTGCGGGGGGAGCCGTCCGGGCGTCGGCGCCTGCTGGACAGAGAGCTGTCGTCAATCCGAGGGAGCTACTACTACCACGTGGTTCGCTACCGCCGGGCAATCGAACAGAGGAACAAAGTGCTGAAGGACCTCCGGGAGCGGCGCACCACGGAGGCTGCCCTCGCACCATGGGACAGTGCGGCCTCACGCCACGGAGCGCGCCTGATGCTCGATCGCAGCGACTTCACGGCGGCGCTCGCGCCGGAGGCGGAACGGGCCCACACCGTGGTGACGGGCGGGCGGCGGAGCCTCACGCTTGCGTATCGCCCGTCGGTTGCCATCCCCACCGGACAAAGCGCGCCCGCCGACGAGAAGGAGGCGGCCGGGTGGGTGGAACAAGTGACAGAGAGCCTGGCGGCCGCGCTGAAGGAGCGCCGCCGCGTGGATATGCAGCTTGGGACCACGACGGCCGGGCCGCACAGGGACGATATCGAGGTTGCGCTCGACGGGCAATCGGTGAGGGCATACGCTTCTCAGGGCGAGCAGCGCAGTTGTGCAGTGGCGCTTCGGATGGGGCTCACGGCCGTCGTCCGCGCCATGACGGGCGAAGCTCCACTCCTTCTGCTCGACGACGTGCTCTCCGAGCTCGACGAGCGCCACCGGAGAGGCGTCTTCGCGGCCTGCGACGCAGAGCAGGTGATGGTGACCTGCTGCGATCAGCAAGACATACCGCCGGACGTCCTGGCTGGCGCAACGGTGCTCGCCGTCGAGGACGGGAGGGTGATCTCAGACTGTGACCGGCCGAGGTGAGGCCAGCCTGAATCGGCTCATCGAAGGGGTGCTTGCGGACCTCGACCTGAGGACGCGCTTCCGCGAGCATCTCGCGATTTCGTCTTGGCCGCAGATCGCAGGCCAGGTCGTGTCGGGCCATACGCAGGCGGAAGCCGTGCGGGACGGGGTGTTGATTGTGGCCACCGACACGTCAGCCTGGGCCAACGAGCTGCAGATGCGACGGCGGGAGTTGCTGGAACTGCTGGCGGCCAAAATCGGCTCCGGCGTGATACGCGACATCCACTTCCGAGCGGGGGCGCGCCGCCGGGGGCGCCGGGCCAAGCAGCCGGTGCCGCGGCCCTCCGAGGTCCGGTTGTCCGGGCGCCAGGAGAAGCGCATAGCCGAGGCCGCCGGGAAGATAGAAGACGAGGAACTGAGGCGGGGGGCAGAGCGCGCCTTCACCGCGCTGGCGAAGATCTCGGAGTGGCGGAGGCGAGGCGGCTGGCGGCGGTGTCGGCGGTGCGGGCAGTGGCAGCGTGTTGGTCGGCGCTGGTGTGCCTCCTGCACCTATTCCGGCAGGCGGAGACGCCGCAGGTGAGGCGGTCCCGGAGGAGCCCCGTACGGGCGCCGGCGGTGCACTGGGACGATTCGCGGCGGACGGCGGGCGGGGCCGGCCAAGTGGCCGCCCGGCCCGCGGGGAAGTGACGGGGGAGAGCAGGGAATGGTCCAGGCGGTGATAATGGCCGGCGGGGAGGGGGTCCGACTCCGGCCGCTGACGACAGACCTGCCCAAGCCGATGGCGCCGGTGGCGAACCGGCCCATCATGCACCACATCGTGAACCTGCTGCGGCGCCAGGGGGTGACGGACGCGTTTGCCGCCCTCTACTACCTGGCTGATGAGGTGGAGAGCTACTTCCACGATGGCTCGGAGTTCGGGATCAGCCTCGGCTACATGGTGGCCGACATCCCGGTTGGCACCGCGGGGAGCGTGCGACGGCTGGCCGACCGGCTCTCCGGCACCTTTGTGGTAATCAGCGGGGACGCGCTGACCGATTTCGACCTCCGTCGGGCGGTCGAGTTCCACCTGGAGCGGAGCGCTGCCGCAACGCTGGTGCTCACCCGGGTCGCCGATCCCCTGGAATACGGAGTGGTGATCACCAACGAAGAGGGCCGGATCGAACGCTTCCTGGAGAAGCCCGGGCCGGGGGAGGTGTTCTCCGATACGGTCAACACCGGCATCTACATCCTGGAGCCGAGCGTACTGGCCCATGTCGATCGCTCCCGCGAGTTCGACTTCAGCAAGGACTTGTTCCCGCTGCTCCTGCAGGAGGGAGAGCCCCTCTACGGCTACGTGGCGGAGGGGTACTGGCTCGACATCGGCGGACTGGAGCAGTACCGGCAGGCGAACCACGACTGCCTGCTGGGCAAGGTGGAACTGGATCTGCCTGGCGAGCAGATGACAGAGGGAGTGTGGGTGGGCGAGGACGCGCGGGTCGATCCCCAGGCCGAGCTCATGGCGCCAGTGCTCATTGGGCACGGCTGCAGCATCGGCGCGGGGGCTCGGGTGGGACCGTTGACGGTTGTCGGGGACAATTGCGTGATCGAGGCCGGCGTGCAGGTCGAGCACTCCGTGGTGTGGAGCGGCGCCTATCTTGGGCATGGAGCCCGCGTCAAGGCCGCGACTGTCTGCCGCAATGTCGTCGCCAAGCGGAATGTCACCATCAACGAGGGAGCGGTGGTCGGCGACAGGTGTCTGCTCGAAGAGGGAACCACCGTGATGCCGCACATCCGCATGTGGCCGGACAAGGTCACCGAGCGCGGCTCGAAGGTCACGATGAGCCTGATCTGGGGCACGAAATGGCCGGGCAGTCTATTCGGGGCAAGTGGCGTCACCGGCCTGGCGAACATCGAGATCACCCCCGAGTTCGCCGCCAAGCTGGGAGCGGCCTTTGGTGCCTACCTCGAAGCGGGGGCGCAGGTCATTACGAGCCGCGATTCCCACCACGCCTCGCGCATGACCAAGCGGGCCATCATCGCGGGGCTCATGTCAGTGGGCGCAAGCGTCCTGGACCTGCGGATCATGCCTGGCGCTGTTGCGCGGCACATGGCGAATATCTCCGGGGCGGCCGGCGGGATCCACGTCGCCGCCTCACCGACGGAGCCGGGGCAGATCGTGGTCGAGTTCTTCGATGGTACGGGCAAGAACTTGGACCTCAGCGCAGAGCGCAGGATCGAGAGCATTTTCTTCCGTGAGGACTTCAGGCGTGCGCCGCTCGACGCGGTGGGGAGTCTCGAATTCCTCGGGCGCACCATGGAGTACTACACCGAGGACTTCCTGAACTTCCTCGATGTTGAGGCGATCTCGGGCTGGCGGCCCAAGCTGGTCATCGACTATGCCCACGGCCCGCTCTGTCTGCTCATGCCCCAGGTGCTCGGCCGGCTCGGCTGTGAGTCCACGGCCTTGAATGCATTCGTCGATCCCACGCGGGCGGAGGAGCCGTGGTCTTCCAGAAGCGAACGCGTGGTAGAGATGGGCGAGGTCGTGCACGCGCTGAAGGCCGACCTGGGTCTGCTCATGGGAAGCCATGGTGAGCGCTTGGCGGCCGTCGACGAAACGGGGAAGCCGCTGGTGGGCGACGACCTCCTGCTGGTGTTCGCCGACCTCGTGCTCCAGGGAGGGGGCCCGGGGGCGCGGGTGGCAGTGCCTTTCAGTGCCACCTCCGGTGTGGAGGAGATATGCCAGCGCCACGGTGCGAGCGCCATACGGACGAAGGCGGACTCCCGCTCCCTCATGGAGACGGCGGGGAGCGCGCCCGACCTCGTCTTCGCGGGCAACAGCGAGGGCGGCTATATATTCCCGCGCTTCCTGCCCGCCTTCGACGCAATGTTGGCCGTCGGCAAGCTGCTGGAGCTCCTGGCAAGGAGCGGCCAGAGGCTGAGCGAAGTCCGTGCCCGTATGCCCACGTACTACCGCGCCCGGGCTCAAGCGCAGTGCCCCTGGGAGCACAAGGGCACGGTGATGCGCCACCTGCACGAAGAGAGCAGCGACCTACAGGTAGAGCACCTCGACGGGATCAAGATCCACTCGGACGGCGGCTGGGTGCTCATCCTGCCCGACGTCTCGGCTCCGGTCTTCCACATCCACGCCGAGAGCCAAGACAGGCAGACAGCTCGACGGGTGGCCGATGAGTACGCGGCTCGTATCGACGAACTGCAGGCCGAGTTGTAGGGGGCGTCTCATCCACCCACGCGTGTGTGCGACGGCCCGCGCGGTGCCCTTGACGGCCGCGGTGAGCCCTCATCCGTGCACGCGTGTGCGCGATTGCCTTGAGTCGAGTGGCGAATCTCTGCTACAGTCTCCTCGTCGGATCAGACTCTACCGACCACAGCAAAGGCACGAGCCGGGAGAACACCCATGGCGAAGCGCTGGAGTGGACCCGTTGACCGGATCGATGAGTATCGCTGGCGCATTCCGCGGAAGTACAAGCCGGAGATGCGAAGCGACGGCATAATCTACGCCTCGAGCGAGATGATGCGAGAGATGAAGTCGGACGACTCGCTCGAGCAGGTTGCCAACGTGGCCTGTCTGCCCGGACTCGTTGGCAACTCCATGGCCATGCCGGACATCCACTACGGCTACGGCTTCCCCATCGGCGGCGTGGCTGCGACCGACCTGAAGGATGGCGTCGTCTCACCCGGCGGCGTCGGGTACGACATCAACTGCGGCGTCCGCCTGCTCCGCACGAACCTCGCCCGCAAAGACGTCGAGCCGAAGATCAAGGACATCGTGGACCAGCTCTTCGTCGATGTTCCTTCTGGCGTTGGCAGCAAGGGCAAGGTGCGAATCGACGCGGCTGAACTGCGGAAGGTGCTGACTCAGGGCTCCCGGTGGGCTGTCTCCCGCGGGATGGGCTGGTCGGAGGACCCCGACCATATCGAAGACGGCGGCCGCATCGAAAATGCGGATCCGAGCGCGCTGTCCGAGCGCGCCATCCAACGGGGGCGGCCTCAGCTCGGGACTCTGGGCGCGGGCAACCATTTCCTCGAGGTGCAGGTCGTCGACGAGATCTTCGACGAGGAGATCGCGGCGGCCCTCGGCATCGCCGAAGTCGGCCAGGTCACTGTGATGATCCACACCGGATCGCGCGGTCTCGGTTACCAAGTGTGCGATGACTCGCTCAAGGTGATGCAGCGGGCCGTGAACACGTACGGCCTCCAACTCCCAGACAAACAGCTCGCCTGTGCCCCGGTGGAGTCGCCGGAGGGGCAGAGCTACCTGGCCGGGATGGCGGCGGCCGCGAACTACGCCTGGGCCAACCGCCAGTGCATCACGCACTGGACCAGGGAGGCCTTCGAGCGCGTGCTTGGCACCGGCGCCCGGAAGCTCGGCCTTGAGATTGTCTATGACGTGGCTCACAACATCGCGAAGATCGAGGAGCATGAAGTCGGCGGCACGCGCAAGACCCTCTGTGTTCACAGGAAGGGAGCGACCCGCGCCTTCGGGCCGGGTCGGCCCGAGCTCATGCCTCTCCACCGGAAGACCGGCCAGCCGGTCATCGTCCCGGGCAGCATGGGCACTGCCTCCTATCTGTGCGTGGGGACGGAGCGGGCGATGAAGGAGACATGGGGCTCCACGTGCCACGGCGCGGGCCGGCTGATGAGTCGGCATGGAGCGATCCGCGCCGCGCGGGGGCGGGACATCAGACAGGAGCTGGCAAAGAACGGAGTCTACGTCCGGGCTGCCAGCCCGAAAGTGTTGGCGGAGGAGATGCCGGAGGCGTACAAGGATGTGGACGAGGTCGTCCAGACCTGTCACGGGGCTGGCATCTCGAAGCTAGTCGCGAGGATGGTTCCGCTCGGCGTGATGAAGGGGTAGCGAAGAGGAGCGCCTGCCGCGCAGAAAGGCGAGTCGGGCTCTGCCCGTCTCCTCCATGCTTCGATTCCTGCACGGCACCTATATCGCCGTCTTTCGCAGCTATCCGGTGCTCGCTCGGATGGCGGCAGTGGCGATGTTGGCGGAGATCCTCTTCGCCTCTGTCAACAACTACGCCCTGTCTTTCTACGTGCTGGACGACCTGAAGCAGAGCGGCCGCACGCTCGGCGTCCTCGCCGCCACCTTCCTCGTCGTCGAGATGGTGCTCAAGCTGCCCTTCGGACACCTCTCAGACCGCTACGGGCGCCGCCTCTTCGCCTCCGCCGGGCTCACACTGTGCATCCTGACGCCGGCCGTCATCTGCTTTGTCCCACTTGATGTGTTCATCACAGCCCCGGCGCTTGTCTTCATCGTGCTGATGCCGCTGCGCGCGATCGACGGCACCGGAGCGGCCGCCCTGTGGCCCCCGCTCTTCGCGGCCGTGCCGGACAATGTGCCCCAGGATCGGCGCGGCCTGGCGATGAGCGTCATGAACACCTCCTACCTGGCCGGCCTTGCTCTGGGGCCGAGCATAGCCGGACTCGCCATGCGGTTTGCGGCCAGCGCGGGGGCCCCGGCAGAGTGGGTCACCAAGGCCCCGTTCGCGTTGGCTGCCGCGGCCGCCATCAGCGCCGCGGCGGTCGCGAGGACGCTGCCCGAGAGCCGGGGGCGCCCGGCGAGGACGGCGGCTAGACGGGCATCGGAGCACATGCCGCCGCTGGGGTTGATCGCGGTGATCCTGCTCATCTCCTTCGGCGAGATGTTCGCAGTCGGCACCCTGGCGCCGTACATGGCGCCCTATATGAGAGAGGTGTCGGGCATCGCGCGCAGTGACGTCGGGTTCCTGCTGCTCATCCTGTTCATACCCGCCGGCATATTGGGCATACCGGTCGGGCACATGGTCGATCGATGGCCGCGACATCGCGTGGTGCAGGCCTCCATGGCCACCGCCGCACTGGGGCTGTGGGTCGTTCCCTTGTGTGGCTCCGTCGTTACCTTGCTCCTCGCCGGCATGGTCGTAATGCTCGGCTTCCTGTTCGGGCTTCCTGCCTGGCTGGCGTTGGTTGCCGACCTGGCGCCGGAAGGGAAGCGCGGGCGGATGATGGGGCTCCTGTCCACAGCGCAGGGCGCGGGCGCGCTCTTGGGGCCACTGCTGGGCGGCTATCTGTGGGACATCGACATCCACCGCCCGTGGTATGCTGCCGCCGCGGTGCTGACGCTGGCGGCCGCGGCGGCCCTCTGCTGCCTGCGCCGCGGCTGGGGAGGTCGCGGTGGGCGAGTGGGCGAACCGGAGACCCAGGCGACTGAATGATGGGCGCAAACCTAGTCCTGCTTGGCGTTAGCTTTGTCGTGATTATCGTCGGTGCCGAGCTATTCACCAACGGTGTGGAGTGGCTCGGCGTGCGGCTCAAGCTCTCCGAGGGGACAGTAGGCAGCGTGCTGGCCGCGGTCGGGACCGCCCTTCCCGAAACGATGATCCCCTTCGTGGCCCTGGTGTTCTTCAAGGCGGAGGCGAGCGAGGAAATCGGTCTGGGGGCGATCCTCGGGGCGCCCTTCATGCTTGCGACGCTCGCCTTCTTCGTGACCGCCCTCGCCGCGTGGGTCTACCGAAGCCGGAGGGCGACGGGCCCACAGTTGACGGTGAACCGGCGCATCCTGTCCCGGGACCTCGGGTTCTTCCTTCCTCTCTACGGGGCGGCCATCGCGGTGAGCTTTGCCCCCATCGGGCACTGGATCAGGTGGGTCGTAGCGATTGGGTTGATCGCCGCCTACGCGGGCTACCTCTATCTGAACCTGCGGGAAACGATGGAGGGTGAGAAGGATGAGCCCCTCACTTTGAATCTGATTTGGGCCGCCCTGCCGTTACTGCGTCCACGCCCCGATCGCGAGGCGCACGAGGAGCGGCGGTCATTCGTCAATGGGCGGCGCCCCCGGCTGCGCGCCGTGTCCGGTCAGGTTCTCCTCGCCCTGGGGCTCATCATCGGAGGCGCGGTGGAGTTCGTGCGGGCGACGCAGGAGATCTGCGTGGGACTGGGGTTCCCACCCCTGGTCTTCGCGCTGGTGGTCGCGCCCGTCGCCACCGAGCTCCCGGAGAAGTTCAACTCAGTGATCTGGATCCGGCAGAGCAAGGACACCCTCTCGCTCGGGAACATCACGGGGGCGATGGTGTTCCAGTCCACCTTCCCAGTGACGTTGGGGAT
>JALGXV010000409.1 GCA_029821885.1 Candidatus Hebobacteria bacterium | reverse complement strand
GGGCCGCTGACCTCGAAGGCTCCCTGCACGGCGCGCACGGCCGTGTAGTCCCATACACGTCGGCTGCAGTCGAACGGAGGCAGACGCCGCAGCGGTGGCGTGCACGCGGCGAGGTCCGCGGCAGCCCGACAACCGCACCGCTTCCCTGCTGACAGACAACCGTCGCCGCGAACCATCGCTATGGACCCAGCAGTCGCTTGGCGTTCTCGCTCAGGATCAGCGCGCTCTCGGAGTCCGAGAAATGGCAGAGCTCGATCTGCTTCAGTGTGACGGCGGGGTGGGCAGCGCAGGCGTCGCTGCCAAACAGCACCTTCTCTGGGCCGCAGATCTCGACGGCCATCCGGATCCACGTGTGGTCGAAGACGCGTGCCGTGTCGAGGTACAGGTTGTCCGTCTGCCTCGCCTCCACGGCGCAGAGCTTGACATAGCCGGGCCAGAAACTCGTGAAGCCGCCCATGTGGCCCAGGATGACGGGCACCCTGGGGTAGGCCCGCGCCAGTGCGGCGAAGCCGTCGATGCTCTGGGCTTCCGCGCGAGTATGCACCAGGAGGGGCCGGCCGAACTCGCCGAGAAGCTCCATGAGCCCGCGGGTCGGCCAGCCATCGCCCTGCCACGGATGGACCTTCACGCCGCGGAAGCGCCCTTCCTCGAAGCAGCGGCGAACCTGGGCGAGCGCTCTCTTCTCATCGTTCATGTTGGCCCGGGCATAGCCGATCAGCTTGTCGGGATGCGCCACCACCGCATCCCTCACCTCTCGGTGGCCGATCTCGTAGTCCCTATACGTGACGGGCATCACGACACTCATTGCGATGCCCGACTCGGCCATCTGCTGGAGCA
Source organism: Candidatus Hebobacteria bacterium (assembly GCA_029821885.1). Lineage (GTDB taxonomy): Bacteria > Armatimonadota > Hebobacteria > Hebobacterales > Hebobacteraceae > Hebobacterum. The sequence goes on along the minus strand of JALGXV010000409.1, from coordinate 1,383 downwards.
GCAGCTCGAGCGACTGATCAACCTGGTAGGTATCGCTGAAGTTCTCGCCAGCGCCGATGTGAGTATGGCTGTCGATGATCATGGGTCCGCTGCCTCCCGCGGGCGCCCATTCGACCTCGCACTTCCAGCGACCTGCACAACCAGCGGACGGCGGAAGGTCGGGGTGCCATGAGGGAGGAAGAGCGCAATGGGAGGATCAGATGGCACGGCAGAGCGGACGACGACCTCCAGACCGAAGGCGCTTTCTTGAGGCGCTTGCAGGAAGGACGCCGGGCGCGCCGCCTGTCTTCGAGGAGCTCATCGAACGCATGCCGGCCGAGGCCATGCTTGGCCGAAGCGTGGGGGGCGACACGAGGGAGATGGACCCATCAGACTACCTGGCCCTCGTGACCACGTTGGGGGTCGATGCGGTGGTGGCGCACACAGGCGGATGGTTGAGCGGGGGCCGGTACGAGTACGCTTCGGACCGCAGCAGGCACTATGTTGGGGGATCGGCCGCGACGGGAGATGAGCTGCTCCGCGAGCCCTTCGACCCAGCTGAGGCGCGACACAACGTGGGGCGATATGTCTCGGCCGCACGCGATGTCGGCCCGGCCGTGGTGGCCTGGCTACCCGGGATCATAACGGGGCCAGCAATCGCGCTAGGTTACGAGGCATTCGCGCTGGCGCTGCACGACGACCCGAGCCTCATTGCGCGCGCATGCGAAGTGCAGACCGACAGAACGGTGCTTGCAGTGGATGCGGCCGCCGAAGCCGGAGCCGATGCTATCGCTCTCGGTGACGATATCTCCGATAGCACCGGCCCGATGATGGCGCCGGAGAGGCTGCGAGACCTCTGGCTTCCGGGCGCCCGTGCTGTCGTGGAACGGGCCCACGGATTCTCCCTGCCGGTAATGCTCCACTGCTGCGGGCACCTTGGAGCTATTCTGCCCCTTGCATTGGAGGCGGGGTTCGACGCTATTCAGCCCGTCGCCGGATGCAATCATGTGAGCGAAGTGATGGCAGACGCCCTCGGTCGCATCGCCGTCGCCGGGACGATCGATGTGGGGTCGGTGCTGGTCCGAGGGACGGCCGAGGACGTGGCTGCGAGCGTACGGGAGCACTGGCAGAGCTATGGACCCGCGGGCTTCATCCTGGGGTCGAACCACAGCATCAGCGATGCGGTGCCCTCGGGAAATCTGCGCGCCTTGGTGGCGGCCGTCGCGGAGTTGAGCTAGCACAGACCTCGAGCGTGCGCGGCATGTGCGCCAGCGTCCGAGACGGCAGCAGGCCCGCCCGATGATCCTCAAGTCCCCTCGACGCTCGCCCTTAGGTGCTGGGCCAGCCCGAGAAGACCCCAGGCAGCGAACGTGGTGTGGTAGGCCACGATCTGGGGCTCGGCGA
>JALGXV010000119.1 GCA_029821885.1 Candidatus Hebobacteria bacterium | reverse complement strand
GATCCCATCGCGTCGCGGCTGTGCAAGCTGCGCGGCAAGGTGGCGGAGAAGGCGCGCCGACAGGGAGCGAAGCTGGTACTCATTGCTCCCGATGACCTGGAGTCAGTGCTGGAGGCGGAGAGTGATGGCCGGGGCGCAGATGATATCGTCGTGGCGGTGGGCATCCGAGATGTGCAGGAGCAAGCCGTGTCGCTGCTTGCCCCGCACGGGGTCGCCAATCTCTTCGGGGGCTTGAAGACGGGAGATCATACCCTCTCAATCGACTCTCGCCGGATTCACTACGACTCTGTGATGGCCGTTGGTTCGAGCGGAGGCGATCCGTCGGATGTGGCGAAGGCGCTGTGTCTGCTGGTAGAAGGCACCATCGATGCAGGGAACTACATCGCGGCCGTCGGCGGTCTGGATGCCGCGAAGGATCTCGTGGAAGCCGTAAGAGGGCAGGAGCTGGACGGGAAGGGGGTCATCTACCCGGAGGCCCGGCGGAGTCTCCAGACCGTCGAGGGCTGGGAGGCGGCCGGAGAGACGGAGTACTTGCGCGGCAGCCCGGATACATGAGGCCGCGCCGTGGAAAGCGCCTGACCCCATGAAGCTCGTCGTCTTTGGTGCAGGCAACATCGGGCGATCCTTCGTCGGTCAGCTCTTCGCGCGCGCCGGATACCGGATCGTCTTCGTCGACATCGACGACGGGCTGGTGGCGGCGCTGAACCGAGAAGGTCGGTATCGCATCGAGATACGCGATCGCCGCCCCGATGAGATCTGGGTCGAGGGAGTCTCGGCGATCCACGGGAGGGACGCCGAGCGAGTCGCGCGCGAGCTTGCCGAAGCCGACATCGCGGCGACCGCCGTGGGACCCTCGGCCCTGCCGCATGTCTATCCCGCGATTGCCCAGGCGCTCATCCTGGCGGCCTTCGCGAGCGGCCTGCGCGGGCAACTCCCGAACAACTTCCCGGCCGATGATGCTGTGGGCCTCATCGAGACAAGCATCGGCAAGATGGTGCCAATCATGCCGGAGGAGGTGCGGCGCAGGGACCCACTCCTTCTCTACGCGGAGGCCTACAACACCCTCATACTGGACGCAACCGCCTTCAAGAACCCGATCCCGGATGTGCCCGGTCTCGACTCCAAGAAGAACATGCGAGCCTACGTGGATCGAAAGGCCTTCATCCACAACTGCGGGCATGCGGCCTGCGCGTATCTGGGACATCTCGCGCTCGCCGACGCCGTCTATGTCTGGGAGTGCATCGAGCATCCAGAAGTGCGGGAGGCGGCGCGCCGCGCGATGTGGGAGTCGGCGAGCGCTCTCATCCGGCGTTACCCCGACGAGTTCACCGAAGCCGACCAGCGCGACCACGTCGAAGACCTCCTGAGTCGGTTCGGCAACAGGGCCCTCGGTGACACGATCTACCGCGTGGGGCGAGACCTGCCGAGGAAGCTGTCTCGCGATGACCGCCTCGTCGGAGCCCTCCTCCTTGACGCAGAAGAGGAGATTCCCGCCCCAGCAGCCACTCTGGCGACGGCGGCCGGGTTCCTTTTCCGCGGGGTCGATGCGCGCGGGGCGATGTTCCCAGCCGACGAAGAGTTCTCGAACGAGCTGGAGCGGCGCGGAGAAGAGTGGGCTCTGTCCAAGGTGTGCGAACTCAGGGAAGATGATCCCGGTGAGGCCTCGATCGCGCGCAGCATCGAGCGCGCATTCGCGTATCTCCAGGCGCGCCCAGAGGACTGGCTCAGGCGGTTCCTGAGTGATCCCGGCTCTGTCTTCGCTTCTCCTCGATAGCACTTGGAGGACACATGGCAACTGAACGGATCTCACTTGATGGCGAATGGTGCCTGCGCTGGTGCGACGTGGGGGAGGGGGAGGATGCCGGCTGGCAGGCGAGTGGCGTCGCCGAAGAGGGATCGATCCCGGCCCGCGTCCCCTGCATGACCCACCTCGACCTCTACGCGGCCGGGAAGATCCCCGACCCACTAGTCGGCCGCAACGCCGAAGAGCTGGAGTGGATGGAGGAGAAAGACTGGTGGTACTCCCGCACGTTCGAGCTGGCTGAGGATCAGATCGGCGAGCCAGTTGAGATCGTTTTCGAAGGGCTGGACTGCTTCGCAGACACCTGGGTGAATGGCAGGCAGGTCGGCAGTTCCCGGAACGCGCTGGTCGAGTGGCGTGGAGACATCGCCGACTCCGTGAAGGCCGGGGAGAATCTGGTCGTCGTCCGTCTCGACACAGGGCTCCGCTGGGCGGTCAAGCAGGACTTGAGCCGTCTTCTCGTCACCTCAGGAAGGACTGATCGTGAGAAGGCGCGAGCCTACCTGCGCCATTCGCAGTTCTCTTTCGGGTGGGACTGGGCGGCGCGTCTCGTGACCGCTGGCATCTGGAAGCCAGTGCGGGTCGAAGTCCACCGAGATGTGGCGCTCAGGGATGTCTGCGTGCGCACTCGACTCGGTCCTGAAGGGGAGGCCGTTCTCACGGTGTTGGCCGAACTGGAGGTCTTCGGCGACGCGGAGAGGGATGTCGTGCTGGAGTTCTCGCTGGGCGACGCGGGCGGAACGTCGCTTCGCTACACTCTCGCGCCCGGGTTCAATCTGGTCACACATGAGTTCTCTGTGACAGACCCGATCTTGTGGTGGCCCTGCGGCCTCGGCGAGCCGCACTTGTACGACTTTGAGTGCCGAGCGGTGGATCGAGAGTCCGGGCACGAGTTGGCTGCAGCTGGCTTTCCCATCGGAGTCCGAGAGATACAAATAGCGCAGGAGCCGCTGCCAGGCGATGAAGGCCAGTCATTCACGTTCGTCGTGAACGGTGTTCCGACATTCGCGAAGGGAGCCAACTGGGTGCCGGCCGATTCGCTCCTGTCGCGGGTGACGCCCGATAGGTATGAGACCCTGATCGGCGAGGCCCGCGGCGCCAACTTCAACATGCTCCGCGTCTGGGGCGGCGGCACCTACGAGGCCGATGCATTCTGGGAGGCCTGTGACCGGCTTGGCATCATGGTCTGGCTCGACTTCCAGTTCGCCTGTGCCATGATCCCCGACGATGACCCCGCGTTCCGTGCGGAGGTCGAGCGGGAAGCGGAGCTGGTCGTCCGTCGCCTACGCAATCACCCGAGCCTGGCGCTGTGGTGCGGCAACAACGAGAACCAGGCGATCTACCGAGGAGAGAGCGGGGCAGATCAGGCCTTCTACGGCTGGAAGACCTACCACGAGATCCTGCCCAGGGCGTGTGCGCAGTTAGACCCGACGCGCTACTACTGGCCGTCCAGTCCGTATGGCGGCCCCCGGCACGGCGACTCGGACATTGGGGACACCCATTCCTGGCAGGTATCGCTGATGGGCGACGCGCCCGGCGGCCTGTGCGACTACAGACACTACCGGCACGACCGCAGTAAGTTCGCCTCCGAGTATGGCTTCCTGGCGCCACCAGTGCGCGCGACGCTGGAGCAAGGCCTGCCCCGGGATGAGATCTGCGTTGGCTCGCCTTCCTGGCAGTTCCATGCGAACCGATTCGAGACGGGCATCCCGGTGGGCGGCGCGCCCAGCGTATTCGAGCAGGCGTTCGAGAAGCTGTTCAAGCGGTCGAAGGACGAGATGGAGCTGGACGCGTTCATCCGCCTGACCCAGGCGTGGCAGGCGGAGGCCTATCGCTACAGCCTCAGCCATTTCCGGCGCCGGAAGTTCCTCACCAGCGGCACGCTGTTCTGGATGTACAACGACTGCTGGGTGGCGAGCAGCGGGTGGACCATCATCGACTACTACCTGCGGCGGAAGCCGTCGTACTACATGGTGAGGCGTGTCTTCGCGCCGGAGATGCTCTCCTTCGCGGAGGACGAGGGCGGCCTGTCCCTATGGCTGGTCAACGACCACGTCCATGCCGTCGACGGCGTGCTTGAGTACGGCTGCGGCAGCTTCTCGCAGGCGACGACACAGGTGCTGGGCCGCGCCAACTACGTCGTGCCCGGCAACCGGTCACATAGGCTGCTCGCGCTGCCTCTGTCAGATCTAGTGCCGGAGCAGGCGGCCGATCGCTTCTACTGGGCGCGCTGGCTGCGGAATGGCGAGCTCTTGAGTTGGCAGCACCACTGGCTCGCCCCGTGGGGCGATGTGTCCCTTGCAGACCCGGCGCTGAAGTGGCAGGTCTCGACGGGGGCCGATGGCGAGCACGTGCTCGAGTTGTCTGCGGAGCGCTATGCGTGGATGGTCGAACTCGGTCCGGCAGATGAACTGGACGCCGAAGACAACTACTTCGATCTTGCGCCGGGGCAGTCCCGGACTCTCCGCGTCTGTGGCCCCGAGGAGGCTGTGAAGCAACTCACCGTGAGGTGTGGGAACGACCTCCTGCAGAAGCATCCGTAGCAGTCGCACTCCTCTTCTGGTGGTGGCCGTTCCACCCCATAGGCTACCGTACCGCCAACGCGCGGGCCGCCAAGGGGAACTGGATGCCGTTCCTCGTCGGCTGGCTGGCGAAGATCGTCGCGGTACACTACGGCGGCCTGTAGCTCTACCGAAGGACGGTTCCCATGGCCATCGGTCTCATCGCGGGGGACCTGCTCAGTCAGTTCGTCTGGGGGTCGATCCGGGCCATTGTCCGGAGCCGGGGCTGGGCCTGAGGTCCTGGGATCGCATCCAGAGCAGCCTCACTCCTCTCAGCGCCGGCCGCCGCGCTGCCGTCTCTGCCCGCCGGAGACAACCTGTTGGCTGGCGGAGCCACTGTGGAATAACAGGTTCGAGGAGACGCGACGGCGGCCCCGGTGCCGGAGGACCTGGCGGCAACGCGGTCTCTCGCGGAACCAGCTCCGAGAGAGTGGGGAGAGAGCATCCCATGCTGACATCGCAATCGGAAGAGCCCCGCCTATTGCAGGAGAACGGCCTTCCCAAGGCCGATGCGACACAAGTGGGGGGGACCGAACCGGACCAGATCGCGCCGCCCGGATACGTCAGCAGGACCAAGCCTGACACCCTAAGCGCGCTTCTCGTGAAGGCGCAGATGGCCGTTGGCATCGCGCTGGGTGCCGTGGCCGGTCCCGTCTTCGCGCACGCGGTGGTCACGCAGCAGGTCGCCTCGTGGTGGGTCGGGGGGATTTGTGTGTTCACGGGTGTGGTATTGACTGTTGCCGGTCTGACCAGCTCAAAGCGCCGCGCCCAGCGGCTGCTTGTCTCGGCCAAGCCAAGTGATGGAAAGCAGTCAGAGGGAGAGCCGGAGCCGAGCGGCCCGGGCGTGCCTATGCTGGGGGCACTGCTTGTCTACAAGTACCAAGTCCTCACGGAGGCCCAGCTCGCGCGGGTGCTGGCCGTGCAGCAGAAGCGGAAAGACCAACCGCGACTCGGACAACTCTTGCTCGAGATGGGGCTGGTGACGAAGTCGCAATTGTACGCCGCCCTCGACTACCAGAGGATCTGTCAGAGATCCCGCGACCCCAGGCCCGCCGACAGCCGCTGACCGGATCTCCCGACCTGAGGTAGGGCCGCCTTACACTCCTCTAGGCCGCCTAAGCTCCACCGGTCAGTCGGCCGAGTTGGCAGGATCCCGTGAGCCGGCCCCGTGCAGTCATGTTTGGCGATGCCGGGCTTCTGTGGCGATCTCGGCCGCAGATGTGCCAGGCAACCGGGAAGTAGAGAAGCGGCCCCGCTCCCGCCGTGACAGGATACCTCTCCGGGGCCGCCATCCGCGTGACACGCGGACACCAATAGTCTTCCCCGTCTCCCCACCTCCAAACCTTCTCCGGCCGAGTCCTCGGACCCGGAGGTGAGGCAGAGCCCGCGCTTTCGAGCGGCCTGTGGGAGATGAAATGGACGGTATGACCACCCCTGTGGGTCGCGGTTGGCTCCGGCTGGTGGAAGGGGGCCGCTTGGGGCAAGCGACGTGGTGGGCTCAGATGGGCGGTACCGCGCACCGCTCAGAGGAGGCCGGCAGGGACACCGGTCGTCAGGCGCTCTTTGTTATCGAAACGTTGCTGTGAGGCTGGCCGTGCAGGGCTAGCCGCCGGAGTGCGACTTGCGGGCCCAGATGCGTCGGCTCAAGCCGGACGCGGCAGCAGAGTCCTGTCTTGCTCGTGCTTGGGAGCGCTGATACTCCAGTGCCTTCTCCAGGTCAGCTTCAGTGATGAAGCTCATGTCCAGCAGAATCTCGCCGAGTCGACGGCCCTTCTCGGGTTCCTCGCGCTGCTCTTCCAGCGCTTGCTCCAGTTGTTCCTCTGTGAGCACTTGGTACCTGTACACGAGGATCGCTCCCAGCTTGGGCATGGCGGGTTCGCCGCCGATCTGCGCGGCTCGACTGCGCGCCTGGATCGCGCGCAGTCCGGTAAGACTCAGCAGCCCGCCAAGGACTATGGCACCGGCACCGATGGTCCACGCGGGGCCATCCACATGCGTCTGGGCATGTGCATAGAGCGCCGCGCCTTCACCTATGAGTCCTAGCCCAACGAACAGCCGACCCCAGGTGACAATGGTCCAGGCCAGGCCGGCGCGCGGTCGACCGCTGGGCTTCGCGTTGATCTCCTGCTTCGGACTAGACTGGCTCATACTCGTTCCTCTCCAGCAAAGGCGCTGCCGGGTCCGGTACGTGGCCGCGCCGCGCCCTGCGCTTTGGGCGCGGCTTCGAGCGCGAGACAGAGCGCCCATGTCCCGCTTGGCCATGTTATTCCACGTTTGGGGGTCAGACAGAGGCGGCGCGGCTCAGTTGCAGGACGGGGGGAGGCCACTCGGCCTGGCCCGCCCAGGGCCGCCATACGTGCTTCTGGTGCCCATCGTCTCGCCAACAGGTGTTCCCCGGAGGGCTCTGGGGCCCGGAATGCGCCACCAGGCCTTCCGCGGCCGGGAGCGTGACACAGGTGGGCGATAACCTGCAGGGGCCCGGCGCCGGGGGAGGGAATTGTGCTATGGTCGTAGGCGAAAGCCGGATTCCGCCGATCGGCTCCACAGATGTCCAGGGCCACTCGAACCAGGGCGCACCACGAGCAGAGCAACACCCCGCAAGGCGCCGCGCGCTCCGTGCCCGATGGCTCAGGGCCTGCCGACCCGAGGAAGCGCGAGACTCTGAAGAAGCTCGCGGCCTTCGGTGTCGTGGGGCTCGCCGGCGGTCTTGGTGCGGCAGGGATCAGCGGGTGCAGCGGGCCAAGGGCCCCCGCGGATGCTGAGCTGAAGGCGGAGGTCGCCGACGCCAACGTCATTGTCTGCATACTCGACGCCGCGCGGGCCGATCATCTTGGGTGCTATGGATACCCGCGGGACACGACTCCCAACATCGACCGTCTCGCGCAGCAGTCGACCGTCTTCGAGCAACACTTCTGCCAGGTCTCGTATACGAAGGCCTCCACCGCCTCGCTCTTCACGTCCCAGTACTACGAGACACACATGGTTACGTTCAAGCGAGACCTCCCGAAGTCGAAGTTCACCCTCGCGCGCGGCTTCGAGGATGCTGGCATACGGACTGTCCTCTTCACTTCAAACCACTTCGCCGGGCCCAAGACAGGTGCGTGCCACAGCTTCCGCGAGACTTTCACGCCGCGCGAGGCGTCGAAGGCAAAGCGCGAAGGCGAGAGACGGCGGGGCCCCGAGCCGCTGCTGCGCCTGGTAGAAGGCTGGCTCGGCGAGAACGGTGACTCCCGCTTCTTTGCCTACATTCACTTCCTGCCTCCGCACCGGCCGTACGAGCAGCCCGGCGAGATGACAGAGATGTTCTCGGGACAGCCGTCCCCCGGCTACCACGAGGGCAAGTATCATCCCCGGGCGTACGACTTTCCCATTATCCGAAGGCCGAACGAAGACAACCCGGCCTTGACTCCCCCGGACATGCCCGTTCGGGACTGGATCAACCACTATGACGCCAACCTTCGCTACGGGGATTGGGCCGTCGGCGAACTGGAGCGAGTGCTGCGCGAGGCCGGGCTGCTCGAGAAGACGATTCTCATCATCACTTCCGACCATGGAGAGGCCTTCGGGGAGCACGGGTTCGTGCTCCACACTCCTGCCATCCACGACGAGCTGGGTCGAATCCCCCTTCTGGTGCGTTTCCCGGGCGGCACTCGAGCGGGGAGAACTGCCTCGCTCACTCAGAGCGTGGATCTCCTCCCAACCATCTTCGATCTCCTGGAGATCCCCTACGAGAGCAGGACCATCCAGGGCCGTTCGCTTCTCCCGCTGCTGGCGGGGGAGACCGACCGGGTGAACGACTACGCCTTCACGCGGGCGCTGTTCGACTGGGAGAAGTACATGGTCAGGGGGGAGCGCTACGCGCTGCTTCTCTACGGCAATGGGCTCTGGCGCGCCCTGTATGACCTCGAGAGTGACCCCGAGCAGAAGTACAACGTGATCTCACAGAATCCCAAGGTGGCGAGGGAGCGTCTCGAGGTGTTCCGCGCCTTCGCGGAGACTCAGTACCGCCCGATGATGAACTTCCTTGACCCCAACATTCCGGCGACCCCGTTCCCCAAGGCAGTCCAGGACGACCTGGAGTCGGACGTCAAGAAGGAGCTGAGGGACCTCGGATACCTGAAGTGAGGGGGCCTGGCTGCGGCTTGATGAGGTCGATCCGAAAGGTGCTTGCTTTTGAGGCATACCGGGCGTATAATGCGGCGGCGAGGGAGCCCAGAGGGGTACCGAGACTATCGATCAATGTGACGCGAGGCGGCCTCGCTGAACTCATCCACACCGTAGTTCATCACACACCAACAGCCCCTTGAGTGGGCGAGAGGAGGAGCCAGATGAGTCGGAGGTGCGTGCAGTGGAGAGGGCTCGTAGTGGTGGCGGCGGTGGCGCTGCTGGGAGCCCTGGCGGTGGGTGCGGCACAGGCGCAGCCCGTCATGAATAACTACAGCGACACACTGCTCTCGGTGCATCCGAACGAGAGGGCGCCCGGCCTTGGGAGCGGAGCCATCAAGATAGGAACCGCGCCCTGGACGTCCTCCGGTCTGCCCGGAGGCTGGTACACGGTCAAGCTGTACAAGTTCTGTGAGCCCGGTGCGTGGGGATATGAGGAGGAGTACTGCATCCAGGTGCGGGTCTGTGCTCAGAACTACAGCAAGACCCAGAACTCCCAGGGGCTGGACGATCGGCTGTGGATGAAGATCGACGGCCTTACGCCGACCGACGCCTTTGGCGTCCAGAGCGGGCCGGTGGGCCAGTACCAGTGGAAGGGGAACACCGACGCCGGCGACCGCAAGACCCTCACCTTTGACTTCCCCGGCGGCTTGGGCGCGGGAGAGCACACCATCAAGTTCGAGGCCAAGAACACGCCCATCCTCTGGTGGATTGAGGTCGACCAGGTCCGCTGCTGCGTATGCGAAGGGGTGCCGCTCTAGCTGCGGCTGCAGTCCGCTCGGCCGAGTGGGTGGGCCGGGCGTGAGCCACAAGGGCGGACGCGTCCTGCTGGGCGCGGAGCTGTTCTGTGGCATTCGGGAAGATGCGGGCAGCGGAACGGGCGAGTCGAGGTATCGTGCTGAGATGTGTGGGCAACAGACGACAGCGCCCTGAGTGGGCGAGAGGAGGAACCAGATGAGTTGGAGGTGCGTGCAGTGGAGAGGGCTCGTGGTCGTGGCGACGGTGGTGCTGCTGGGAGCCCTGGCGGCGGGCGTGGCCGCGGCACAGCCGGCGGCGCCTGCGTACAATTTCTTCACCGAGACACTGCTGTCGGTGCATCCGAACGAGAGGGCGCCTGGCCTTGGGAGCGGAGCCATCAGGATAGGAACCGCGCCCTGGACGTCCTCCGGTCTGCCCGGAGGCTGGTACACGGTCAAGATCTACAAGTTCTGTGAGCTCGGTGCGTTTGGATTTGAGGAGAGCTACT
>JALGXV010000118.1 GCA_029821885.1 Candidatus Hebobacteria bacterium | reverse complement strand
GGACTGGCACGCCCGCACGCGGCCTGAGTAGATCGCTGCGAAGTACCTCGGCAGCGCGATGGCGACCAACACCGAGATGATGATGATCACCACCAGCAACTCGACCATCGTGAAGCCCCGCTTGGTTCGCAGTCTCCTCGTCATCTTCTCACCTCCTCCTTGAGGGGTTTAGTATTGCATAGGAGCGTCGAGCAGCATCCTATGTGGCCAGAGTACAGGGTGGGGCGCGCTCGGACAATCGCCCAAAAGTGGGACTTTTCCTCACACGAATAGCGTACGCACTACGGGTGAGTAGGGCACGCGTCGCGAGGGCAGTGAGCCTCCCAGGCGCACTAGGGCGCCGGTGTGGCGCCCGGGCCCTGTTTCAACAGCGCCGTCAGATTGAAGATCGGCATGTACATCGCGATCGCCACGAAACCCACGATTGCGCCCAGCACGATGGTCAGAAGGGGCTCCATGGCCGTAGTGAGCCGCTTGACCGTGTACTCGATGTCCCGGTCGTAGAAGTCGGCGACCTTGTTCATCATGCCGCCCAAGTCGCCGGACTCCTCGCCGGCCGCGACCATCTGAATGACCATGGCGGGGAACTCCCCGCTCTGCTGCATCGGATCGGCCAGCTTGTCGCCTTCGGTGACGCGCACGATGGCGAGCCGCAGCGCGGTCTCGACAACGTAGTTGCCCGCCACGCGAGCTGCGTCTTCCAATGCCTGCACCAGGGGAACCCCAGTGCTGACAAGAGTGCCCAGCACCCGGATTGAGCGCGCGATGGCGATCTTGCGGATGAGGACGCCGAACATGGGCGCCTTGATCTTGAGAGTATCCGCCTTCGGGCGTCCGCGTTCCGATCGCGCCCAGGCGCGCACGCCCAGGACAGCGCCGAAAATAACAAGGGCCACCGCCCACCAGAAGGAGACGAAGAAGTTCGATATGGACATCAGGGCATTGGTAGTCCCCGGCAGATCGAGGCCGGCGCTCTGGTATACCTGGGAGAACACCGGTATGACGAAGAGCAGCACGAAGGCCACGATGAGGACAGCCAGGCCGATCACGAGCACCGGGTAAACGAATGCCGACCTCACCTTCTGCCGGAGTTCGGCGTCCTTATCCATCTGAATCGCGATCCGCTCCAGCGACAGCTCGAGGAAGCCGCCGGACTCACCGGCCCTGATGAGGCTGATCATGATGTTGGAGAAGATGTGCGGGAACTTGCTCATCGAGCCCGACAGCGATTGCCCGTCCTGCACGCGCTGACGTATCTCGCCGATGGCGCGGGCGAGCTCAGGGCTCTCGGTCTGGTCGCGCAGCGCCCCGAGGCATGGGATGAGAGGTATCCCCGCCCCCATCATCGCGGCGAACTGCCAGGAGAACACGACGAGGTCGTCGTGCCGCACCCGGCGCGGCAGAACGCCGAGGGCCTTCTCTCCTCGCTCCTTGACCGCTTCCACCGAGACGGGGAAGTAGCCCATCTCGGTCACCTTCAGCTTCACGAGGCGAACGTTGTCGGCGACGAGAGTGCCCTGTACGAGCGCGCCCGAGTTATCTCTTGCCCTATAGCGGAAAGTAGCCATGTAGCAGCCTCAATCTTCCTCGACGTGAATGACCCTGATCAACTCTTCCGGCGTTGTGGTGCCGTCGAGCACCTTGTCTAGCCCGGCTTGCCTCATGAGCACCATGCCATCTGCCACCGCGGCATCGCGAATCTCGATCGCGGACTGACCCGCCATCACGAGCCGCTTGATGCCGTCAGTCATGCGCAGCACTTCGAAGACGCCCGTGCGGCCCCGATAGCTCCGGTTGGCGCAGGTCGGACATCCTTCGCCCTGGCTGAACATCATGTCGTCGCTTCTCTGATCATCCGGGATCCCGAGGTCGTCCAGCAGTTCCGGGGCTGGCTTGTAGCTCGTCTTGCAGTCCCGGCATACCACGCGCACGAGTCTCTGTCCAATTACGCCGATGACAGACGACGCTATCAGGAACGGCTCCACGCCCATGTCGAGCAACCGCGGCAGCGCGGAGGCCGCATCATTCGTGTGCAGCGAGCTGAACACGAGATGGCCCGTGAGCGCGGCCTGGACGGCGATCTCAGCCGTCTCGAGGTCCCTGATCTCTCCCACCATGATGACATCCGGGTCCTGACGGAGGATCGCCCTCAAGCCGCGGGCAAAGGTGATGTTCGCCGCGGTGTTCACCTGGCTCTGGTTGATTCCAACAAGCTGGTACTCCACCGGATCCTCTACGGTGACGATGTTGCGATCCTCGCTGTTCACCCGGTTCAGCGCCGTGTAGAGGGCCGTCGTCTTGCCCGATCCAGTCGGCCCGGTGGCGAGGAGCATCCCGTAGGGTCGAGAGATCAGGGACTCGACGAGTCTCTGCTGTTCCTTCAAGAAGCCGAGGTCCTCGAGCTGGAGCAGAACCGAGGACTTGTCGAGTATCCGCATCACGACCTTCTCGCCGAAGACCGTGAGCAGTGTCGAGACGCGCAGGTCGTAGTCCCCGCCGTTGACGCCGACCGAGATCCGCCCGTCCTGGGGGAGGCGGCGCTCGGCAATGTTCATGCCAGCCATGATCTTGATGCGAGAGATCACGGCAGACTGCAAACGCTTCGGTATCTGCATCATATCGTAGAGAATGCCGTCGACGCGGTACCGGACGCGCACCCCGTGCTCTCGCGGCTCGACGTGGATATCGCTGGCGCTGCCGGTGACCGCTCCCTGGACGATCGAGTCCACCAAACGCACCACGGGTGCGTCCTCCACCATGCGCTCGAGCTCTGTCACCGTGATGGGCTCCTCGCTGTCATCGCCCATGGCGGAGGTGTCCTCGATCGCCTTGTAGGCGGCCACCCGCCCGTCGAAGAGCTTGTTGGTGGTGAGCAGAACGTCTTCCTCAGGAGCGAAGAAGGTACGAACATCCATCCCGGTCACGAGACGCATGGACTCGATCGCCGTCAGGTTGAGAGGATCGGCCATGGCGACATTCATGACTCCCCCATCCACCTCGAATGGCACGGCGCGATAGCTGCGCACCATGTTCTCAGGTAGATAGGCGGCCACCTCAGCCGGAATGGCGACGTCCGAGAGCTCGACGGAGGGCACGCCGAGCTGGTCCTGCAGCGCCTCTGCGAGATCGCGCTTCTTGATCACCCCGCGCCGTAGCAGGATCTGCCCGAGGAACCCCTTTGTCTGCTGCTGCTCCGCCAGCGCCTTCTCGAGGTCCCCATCCGACACCACGCCTCGTGCCAGGAGGATCTGGCCAAGTTTCTTTGCCTGGAGTTTCACAACACCCAACCTATCGCGGACACGGTGCCGGCAGTTGCGGGCGGATCGGCGTACGCGTGAACGCAACGATCGCTGTGAGGAACCATGCCTCCGCTCCGCGCCGTGTCGCGCGCGCTCATCGGCCCGCGCATATCTCGCGTGCCATGAAGCGCCAAGTCCATATGCCACAGCTTCCTATGGTTTTCTACCACAAAAGCGGACATCGCTCACGTCCCGGATTGTGCCCTCCCGTGCCCTTGTGTACGGTCATCGCCCTCCGTCGACAGGACCCGAAGAGCCGAGCACAGCACACCCATCGCGAAGGACAATGTCGAAGTGGTATCTCTGGCCAGAGCCTGGGCGGCAGGCGCACTGAGTGCTGCCCAGGGGCTGAACTTGGGCTCACAGCAAGTGGCGCTCCGGCGTGACAATCTGTGGACACGCCAGGGCGCCGCGGAGGATGCAGCAATGGCAACAGCCGCAGTGCGGAAGGTAGATCTCGACGCAGCCAGCTACGAAGTCCGCTTCGGGGGAAGAGGTCAGCTCGTTGCCCACGTCATGGCCGGGCCGGGGGCCGCGCCGCTCGAGCAAGCACTCACCGATAACGGCTTCTGGCTCGTGCCGGTACAGTCCCGAGCGCCGTCCGGGGAACGCGCCCCGGTCGCCGCCTAGCGAACGCCCCTAACTGCGCTGAGAAACGGGACCGCCGCCCAACGCACCCCCAATGGGGGTGCGTTTCTCGTGGCCTGAGGCCGAGAGGCCTCCCGCCCGGCGCGGCCGCGCGCCGCCGCTGACTGCTCTGCCCCAGGCGCGGCGCCGCCCCCAGAGTGGCCGCGGCCATGGGAGCGGCACCAGCGATCTCGCTCCCACCTTCCTCCGGCAACTGCTGCGAGGTTGCCTGCTCATTTCACCGAACCCGGAGTGCATCATTGAGGCGAATGGAGGAGAGAACAATGGCCGCCGTCAAGTTGGGGGTGATAGGTGCAGGCAGCGCGACGTTCTCGGTCGGACTCGTGCGGGACATCTGCCTTCAGCAGAGCCTGGCCGGAAGTCACGTGACGCTGATGGATGTCGATCCTGAGCGGCTGACCCCGATGCACAATTTCGCGCGGTGCTATGCCGCCGAGCTGGGTGCTGACGTGACGTTCGATATGGCGCTGGATCGCGCGCAGGCTCTGAGCGAGGCCGACTTCGTCATCAACACGGCGATGTATGGCGGCCACGACTACGTCGAGGGACTGCGGGAGTGGACCGAGGATCGGGGCTACTACCGTGGGTTCCGTGTCGAGCAGGTCTTCAATATCCGCCTCATGCTGTCGGTGGCGCGCGACATGGAGCGGCTCTGCCCCGACGCCTGGCTCATCCAAGCCGGCAACCCGGTGTTCGAGGGATGCACGGCCATGGCCCGCGAGAGCAGCGTGAAGGTGTGCGGCGTCTGTCACGGACACTACGGCTACAAGGAGCTTGCGGGGACGCTGGGGCTCGATCCTGAGAAGGTCACAGCGCAGGCAGTCGGCTTCAACCACTGCATCTTCCTTACGCACTTCGAGTACGAGGGGCGGGATGTCTTGCCACTGATAGATCAGTGGATAGCGGAGAAGTCTGAGGCGTTCTGGCAGGACCACCGGCCGCGCTTCTGGGACAACCAGATGACACGTGCCGCGATCGAGATCTACAAGCTCCTCGGTCTCTTCCCGATTGGCGACACGACCCGCAAGGGAGGCTGGTGGTTCCACACGGACCTGAAGGCCAAGAAGAGATGGTATGGCGAGGAACTGGGCGGATTCGACTCCGAGATCGGGTGGAGCGAGTATCTGCGATCTCTGGAGATGGAAGTCGGTCGCATCCACGCAGCGGTGGCCGATGCGTCAAGCAAGCTGACCGAGATCTTCCCGCCCGAACCCAGTGGCGAGCAGCACCTGCCCCTGATCGACGCGCTTGTCAATGACAACCGGGTGGAACTGCAGGTCAACGTCCCCAACCGCGGCGCAATCGAGGGGATTCCGGACGACGTTGTGGTCGAGGTGCCCGCTCTCTGCTCCGTCCGCGGCATCCAGCCCTATCGTATCGGCCGGCTGCCGGACCTGCTGATGATCAACGTCATCTGGCCGCGGCTCCTCGAAGCCGAACGGTGGATTCATCTCGCCCGGCGGCCCGATGCGCGCATGCTGATGGCCATCATCCTCGAAGACCACCGGACGAGGTCCTATGAGCAAGCCGAGCAGTTCTGCCAGGAGATCCTCGGGAGGCCAGAGTTCGGCGAGCTCGCATAGGGGGCACGGCTCAAGGGTCCGACGACGAAGTCCTGGCTCCGAGCGTAGACCATGCGGGATCGAGTCGTAGTCCCGCGCGACCGAGATGGGCCGGAGCGGCCACAGGCATCCCCCGGGGAAGACCGGTGCCGCTCTCGCTCCGAGAGTGCTCCGGCCTCATGGAGGCGGCCGAGGCCGGTGGAGAACGGACCAGGGACCGGCCGATCGACCCGATGAGGGAACTCCACCGGATTGCGCTGTCGGGCGACCTACTCAGTTCGCCAGCTCGAACCCCCTCGCCACGTATACCGCCATCTGGTCGCGCGTGACGAAGTTAGTCGGCCGATAGAGACCGTCGCCGTAGCCGCTGACGACATCGACCTCAGTGAGGTACTCGACGTGCCTGTAGGACCAGTAGTCGGCGGGGACATCGCGATACGATGCTACGGCGGGGGCCCGGTAGTCCGCGAGCCCTTCTTCACCGGTCGGATCAACAATGGCCCTGGCGACAAAGACGGCCATCTGACCGCGGGTGACGGACAAGTCTGGCTGGTAGCTGCCGTCCCCGTAGCCTTGGACGATGTCGTTGGCCACCGCGTATTCCACATGGTCGTAGGCCCAGTGTGTAGTAGGAACATCGGGGAACACGGCCTCGGCCGGGCCTGCCGGAACGTGGGCTTCGCCCCCGGCGACGCCCCGGGCGATGTAGACCGCCATTTGGTCCCGTGTCACGACCCCGTTCGGCCGGTACAGGCCGTCGGGGTAGCCCTTCACGAGGTCTGAGTTGAGGCCGGCCACGATCGCGTGCAGCGCCCAGTGATCGTTGGGCACATCCGGCGGCGCGATCGTCACCACGTCCTCGCCCTCGAAGCACGTCCCGCTGTAGGTGTTGCCAGTCAGCGCCGCGTACCCGTCGGCCAGCTCCTCCTTGTCGATATCCTCCCCCGGGAACGCCATGACCAAATCGTCTCGGCCATCTTCATTGACATCGCGCTCTTCAACGAGGTAGCTTCCGCCGCCCGGGTCGACGGCGACGGACGCTCCAGCCAGCCGCACGGTCGCGGGATCGACCTGCACGGCATAGAAGGTCAGGGAACCCAGCGCGGCGGCGCGAACCAGTCCCGGCGCCCCCGGGTTCACCGGGTTGTGAGAGCTGTCAGGCCCGATGTCTACGACAGGCGTGGCGCATTCGCCCGAACCGTGAATCGGGATGTGCGCGATTTGGTGGTTGTACGTGTCGGCCACCCAGCAGGAGCCGTCGGTGGGATTGACGGAGACCGACCAGGGATGGTGGAAGCCGCCTCCCCGCCACACCTCAGTGCCGTCATCGGCCAGATGGACGATCTCGTCATTGAGGTAGTCCGCCACCCAACAGGAGCCGTCGGCGGCATTCACAGAGACAGACCACGGCCAGGAGAAGTCGTCGCGCTGCCACAGCTTGGTACCGTCTTCGGCCAGGCGCACCACCCGGTTGCGTCCTCTATCCGTCACCCAGCACGATCCATCAGACGGATTGACCGAGACCGACCAGGGCATGGAGAAGCCTCCTCGACGCAACAGCTCGACACCGTCCGCGGCCAGGTGGACGACCTCGGCGTTGTAGGTGTCCGCCACCCAGCAGGAGCCATCGGCCGCGTTGACAGAGACCGACCAGGGACGCTGGAACTCGCTGCCCCGCCAGAGTTCGGCACCGTCTGCGGCCAGGTGAACGATCCGGTTGTTGTAGTGGTCGGCCACCCAGCAGGAGCCGTCTGTGACGTCGACCGAGACAGAGATAGGGACATTGAACCCGCCTCCCCGCCAGAGCTCTGCCCCATCTTCGGAAAGGTGGACTACCTGCCCGGCGGCCGCGTCGGCCACCCAGCAGGAGCCATCCGTCGCATTCACTGAGAGAGATGTCGGGCTGAGCAAGCCGTCTTTCCGCAGCAGTTCCGAGCCGTCCGCGGCCAGGTGGACGACGTGGGCGCTCTCCATGTCGGCCGCCCAACAGGAGCCGTCTGCGCGGTTTGCCGACACTGAGCAGGGCCGAAGGAACCCTTCGCTCTGCTGGAACTCCCTGGAGTCGTCGGGTGCCGGCCGGCCCCCGCGCACGGGTGCTCCGCCGGGCGCCTCTGGCTCCCAGGGCTTCACCAAGTCTGCCAGCGCAGGCCGGCTGGCCGCGGCCCCTCCTTCGCTCGGCCCCCACTCAGGCCGCGGAGTCGCTGCATGCGAGGGCGGCGCGGCCACCGCCATGGTGGCCAGCAGCAGAGCGATTCGCGGGGTGGCCGCTCGGCGGGCCGTCGCACTAACCTGGGCGCAGATGTGCTTCCACATTGTCCCTACACTCCGGCAGGTCTCGGTGGCCCTTCACACGGGTGGTGCAGGACTAAGGGGCCATCGGCCGCACCTTCTCCGGTGCGAGGTCGGCCTTCGCAGCGGACCACTGGAGTCCTGGTGCGATCTCGCACAATGCCCTCAGATATGCGTCTGTCCGCCGGCCCGCAGCCTCACCTGGGCTCCCTGCGCACGTGGCGTGGATGTGCTTGAGGGTGCCGAGGAACGAGAGCTAGTGGACCGCTTCGCGGCGAAGTCCGAGCTTGATCCCGACGCGCGGGAGATTGAGAGTCAGCTCGAGCTCCCAGGAGAATGTGCCGTACACGCGGAGGCGGTGGCCCGCATCGGAGCGTCCGGGAGTATTGTGCTACTCGCGCGGCAGTTGTACACCGTAGACGGCAGGGGGAGGCGGCCGCGGAGGCTGTATGAGACCCCGGGATGTACTGCGCGATGAGGGCCTCCCGTATTCCTCCCGTTGGGACTACAGCGCCTCGCCGCGGCAGACTACGAAGTGATCGGCGTCTGCGTCGCACGCCACCGGGAGAAGGGTGCAGCGCGGAGGTTCGGAAGTCAGTGGTCCAAGCACGAAGTGAGAAGGTGGGCAAAGTGCGGAATCCTCTCGTTCGCGTTGCGGGTCCGGCCTTCGCCGTTTTGGCCCTGATGTGGGCGGGCCACTGGGCATGGTCTGAGCGATCGCCGCGGCGGGCGCGGCATGGCCGAGAAGGGATGACTCACACTGATGGTCAAGACGAGATTATCATGCGAGAACTGACAATCGAGAAGCCGTACCTTCACCTGCCCGTCAAGAACGGAGCTCCGCAGCGCCTGATGCGCTTCGTGGTGGAGGGCCGGGAGGTCAAGGAGTTTATCATTGAGCTGTCGATCCAGCAGGCCGACGACGTGCCCGGCGCGGACTGCCTCTACCAGGAGAAGCACCGGCCGCAGTTCCACTTCTCCTCCCGCCGCGGCTGGAACAACGATCCCAACGGCCTCGTATACTACGAGGGAACATACCATCTCTTCTACCAGCACAACCCCTATGGTTGGGACTGGGGGAACATGCACTGGGGGCACGCCGTGAGCACCGACCTGGTGCAGTGGACCGAGTTGCCGGAGGCGTTGTACCCCGATGAGATGGGCACGATGTTCTCCGGCTCGGCCGTCGTCGACTGGCACAACACGGCCGGCTTTCAGCAGGGAAGCGAGAAGCCGATCGTCCTCGTCTACACCTCGGCCGGTGGCGAGAATCCGGCCTCTGAGGGCCGGCCCTTTACTCAGTGCATCGCCTACAGCACCGACGGTGGACAGACACTCGCCAAGTATGCCGGCAATCCCGTGATCCCTCACCTGGAGGGAGCCAACCGCGATCCCAAGGTCATCTGGCATGCGCCGACCGGCCGGTGGGTGATGGCGCTCTACCTCGGCGAGCGTGATGAGGCCCACTATCACGCGCTGTTCGCGTCTTCGGACCTGCGCAGCTGGACCAAGCTGAGCGAGGTCGCGCTGGCCGACGGAGGGGGAGAGTGTCCGGACCTCTTCGAGCTTCCGGTAGACGGGGACCGGGCGAACCGGAAGTGGGTCTTCTCCCAGGCCTCCGGCCACTACCTGATCGGCTCGTTCGACGGGGAGACGTTCACGCCGGAGGTGGGGCCGCTCCGGTGGCAAGGGAGCGACAGCGCCGCCTATGCAGCACAGACGTTCAGCGATGTGCCGCCCGAGGACGGCCGCCGGATACAGATTGCCTGGCTCACGCAGGAGTTGCCCGGGATGCCCTTTAACCAGATGATGACCTTCCCGGTGGAGCTGACACTGCGCACGACAGGCGACGGTCCTCGCCTGTTCGTCAACCCGGTGAAGGAGATCGAGCTGCTGCACGACAAGCGCCACGCGTGGGAGAACGAGACGCTGGCGGAGAGGGGCGCGAACTTGCTCGCCGGCCTCGGCGGCGATCTCTTCCACCTCCGCGCTGAGATCGAGATCGGCGACGCGCCGGAAGTCGGCTTCATCATCCGCGGTGTACCGGTGCTCTACCACGCCGCGAAGCAGGAGATCACCTGTGGCCGTGCGTTCGGGGCGCTGCGGTCCGTGGACGGGCGGGTCCGCCTGGAGGTGCTGGTCGATCGGGCCTCGATCGAGCTATTCGGCAACGACGGAGAGACCTACCTGGTGGCGGGGGCGATTCCGCCGGATGACAACAGGTCGCTGCAGGTCGTCAGCAAGGGCGGCGCGGCGACGCTCAAGTCGCTGGAGGTGTACGAGCTGCGTTCGGCATGGCGTGGGAGTCGCTGCCTGTCGGCGGCGATGTGAGGCGATCAGCGGCTGGGGCATGAGACGCGGTTTTGCAGACCTCTGCCTTACCACTTGGCTACGCCGCCAGAGTGGAGCGGAAAGCGGGATTCGAACCCGCGACCCACAGCTTGGGAAGCTGTTGCTCTACCAACTGAGCTATTTCCGCCCTACCGCCTGCTAATTCACAGTCTAACAGCCAGGCCCCCGTTGTCAAGACAGGGGTGCCGATTCTGGAGACGGGCCCCCAACTTCTAGAACCGAATCTCCAACGTCCGCTGGCGCGTCATGAATCGCTCGTCGGCCGACACCTCCGCTGCATGGAGTCCTGTCTCCTCGGAGAGACCGTACAGGGCGGCCGCCAGGACATTGCGGTCCCCCGCGTTGGTGGTGCCTTCGGCCAGCGGGAGGACGTACTCGCCGTCGCCCTTGACAGTGACGACGAGATGGCCATTGAAGTACACCTTGCCGGCGCCACGGAGATCCAGGTGAGCGTAGTACGGGATACGCCAAAGGCCGCTGCGCGGCAGCTCGAAGGGCAGGTTGTACCACCCGACGCCCCACACGTCCGCGAGCTTACCTCCCTGCTGCCGCCACGGCCCGAGGCGGACGTGGAGCCAACCGCGAGTATCGGCGCCAGTTGCGGCATAGCCCGAGACGTCACCGGCCAGGCCTGGGCAGACCTCCCAGTCAGTCAGCCTTGTCTCTCCCAGCTCGGTGAGCAGGCTGACACGGGGCATACGTGCCGCCTCCTCAGCGATACCCATCAGGCCGCGCCGCCTGGGCAGAATGTGGACCACGAGCTCGACATCGTTCTGCCCGGGACGGAGGAGAGTCGAGATGTCGGCCCGCCGCTCGATCCCTTCCCCCGCGAGCGCAGGCACAAACTGGTCGTTCACCCATACCAGCGTGGGATACCCGGAACCGCGGAGGACCATCTCGGCCGGTCCTAGGTAGTCGAAGCGGGAGCGGAGTCGTGCGAACGCCCCCGCGCGGAGCCCAACTGCCTCGGGCGGACCTGCCAGATCCGCAAAGGCGCCGCATTCTCCTCCCTCCGCCTCGGCGTCGGGCGCGAATGACCCGCGGTCGAATCGAGCATAGAGATACGGCGGCCCCCCCACGATTGCGCGACCCAGTTTGTCCCAGAACGAAGTCGCCTGACGTTCCTCGGAGAACGGCCGGGTGTTGATCTCGAAGTGCACGAATCGCGCCGGAGGAGTATAGGCGAAGTCAATGGGCTCGCCGTCGATGATGACGGCCGATGGCTGTTGAGAGAGGGCAGCCGTCACTCGAGCCGTGCCCGATGGGCACTCCAGGGTCGCCCTGAGCGACTCCTCGTCGAGGGTCGCCTCCAAGACCTGCGCCCCGGAACTGAGCGTGATGACGCCCGTCTCCCCGACGATTGTATGGGCGGCGGCCGCCCGTTGGCGAGAGAGGACGGCGATCTCGATCTCGTCCACGAGAATATACTGGTCGGTGGCCGCATGGAAGTAATCGAGCGTGAGTGTTCTGGTGCTCGCGTCCCAGCTCTGACGAGCCACCGTGCCAGTCACCAGAGGCGGGCCGGGAAGGCGGATCGCGATCTCGCCGGGTGTGTCTTCCTCGCCATAGAGCACGAGCAAGATGCGTTCCCCAACCGAGTGCAGTGCAGCCACCTCCGAAGTGCAGTAGCGCACCAAGCCTCTGCCCACCGGCACGCTCAGAGGGAGAACCTTGGCACCCCTGGCGGGAAGGTGAATTGCCCCCGCCTCCGGGATGCTGATTCGCTTCTCCCCGTTGGGTTCCAGGAGGTCCAGACGGACCGAGCGTGGCTCTGCGCTGGATTCGTTCCAGATGAACAGGAACGCTTGGTCGTCTCCATATCGGACGAGGGCCTGCACATCGTCGCTGTCCACCTCGACGACCCCCTCCGCCGGCGCGGCTCGGGCGAGCGCCGCGCCGAACACGCCCAGGAAGCTGCCCAGCAGTCTCGCCTCTCCGTATCCCGCGGTCGAGGCCCCAGCCGGATCGATCATGCCACCGCTGCACGGCTCTCCCGGAGCGCAGACGCGAAGCACATCGAGTCCCGGCGCGAAGTCGGAGAAGACGACGACGGCGCCGCCGTTGGCCAAGGCCACCCGCGCCTGATCCACGCTCTGGCGGGCCGCCACTGGCGAGGTGTAGCGGCCTCCCATCCCGGTGATCGCGCTGGGCCCTACCTCTTCCCGGGCCAAGGTCTGGAGCTTGGCCGCCAAAACCTGACAATCAACGGGCTGGTAGAGACTGAGCGTATCGAGAAGGTCGGCGAGAGGCTGCGTGATGCTGTTGCGTGCGGCGACGGCGTTGGCTGTCACGAGGGGGACCACGACGTCAGCCGACCTGACCGATGACAGGAGCCGCGACAGCCGATCGCCATCGATCTCGCCGCCCGGGGCCGGGATGGGCCGAGCGACGGCATAGGCGACAGGCCCTCCGTTGGTGAGCTGATACTCCCTCACAAGTGCCAGGACGGCGTCGAGCCACTGAGCCACGGCCTGCCCTCGCTCCTGAGGGGTGCCGGCAGCGATGACCCAGCCCGGCACGCCGCCCGCCTCCCATCGCTCCCCGACGAACGGGCCGACGTTGAGCTGGACCCACAGCCCCGCCTCGCGGCACAGATCCAGGAAGCCGCGGAGCTGAGTCAAATCGGGCGCAGCAGGGGTGGGTTGGTGGTGCGACCAGGGAACGGTCACCCCCACCGTATTGAAGCCCGACGCCCGGAGCAGGTCAAGGCGACGCTGCCAGCTTTGCCGCGGGAGCCGAGCGTAATCGACCTCGCCACCGAGAATGAGCACATCGGTCCCGTTTAGGACGAAGCACCGCTCGTCGAAGCGCGCCACCTCGGGTGCTGCAAATGTGGGCTTGAGGGCCGTCGTCGGGAGCGGAGGCTCCGGCACATCCAGCGGCCCAATGCCCGCGGCTGACAGCACGACAGCGACGGGCCGCTCCAGGCAGCCCTTGAGGCCGTCACCATCATCGTCACAGGCCGATACAGTCAAGATGAAGCGCGTGCCCGCGAGGGGTCGGATCTGGCTTAGCTCGGACCAAGGTATTGAGAGCTCGTATATCAGTCGGCTGCCTTCCCCTTCTTCCGCGGTCGCCGCGATAGCGCGGCCGACCGTCCTGACCTCGCCGGCGCGCTGGCTGGGTTCGGCACGCCAGACGAGCGTCGCTGACTTGAGCAGGGCCACCACGAACTGGTTCACCACTTCGGCGTCCTCACCGACAAGGGCCAGAACGATACTGTCGCCGCTGTCGATTTCGGCGACCGAGCGGACGCGCACGAGTGTGTCGTCCCTCACCTCCACCACCATATGCAGTGATCGGCTGTCCCAGGCGAGGCGCACGTTCGCCGAGATATCCTCGGGACCGCCGTACTGCGCGAACTCGGCTGAGGATGGATGCCAGTCCCCAGGGTCCGCCATCACGATCTGGGGCAGCGGCGGCCAGTCGTCCAGCCGGCTGTCCAGAACCGGGCTGAAGGCTACGCGGGGGCACTCGACCGCGCTGGCGGCGGCCGGCTCGCATGTGAGAACCGCGAGGACCGCAACGAGAGCTGCGCAGAGGCAACAGACCGAGCAGAGACGTCCCATCGAGATCGCTCCTCCCCCTTCGTGCTGCTTCCCCGTTCTGTGGCGGCCGGGCAGTTCCTGTAGACTCGCGGCAGATGGCGGCCGGATGGAGGATAGCTCGGCCAGACATGGAAATTAGACACAGAGTTTGGGCATCAGTTGCATCGGGTATCTCTTTGTTGCTCACACGGCCGGATCCAGGTCCGGCCACGGCGTGTGTCGGAGCAGTGGCCTGCGGGGATATCTCAGCGTGTAGGGCGGGAGCACGCGTGCCTGGCCCACCAGTATTATCGGCTTCTGGAGGTAGCGTCGAAATGGCAGTCTGTCGCAAGTGCAACACGGCCAACGAAGAGGGCCTGACTCGGTGCGGATCCTGCAACGCGATCATGCCGGTGAAGTTGGGCAGCAAGTCCGAGGTCCGCTACGAGAGAGTGCGGCGCAAGGCCGAGCTCGTCGGCACCAACTGCCCGAAGTGCGGCACCGTCAATCCTTACACCAGGTTCAAGTGCAAGTCGTGCGGGACTACGCTGACAGCGCCGCAGACTCGCGGCATCGCGTGGGCCAGGGTGTGGGCCTACGTCGGCCTCGCCGCGGCGGCTCTCGCCGCCATTGCCGTGATGGCCTTGCGCTCGGCCTAGGCACCGGTTCACCTAGTCCAGCCGACCGAGGCCGCGGCGGGCCCTTCCCGCCTGCTCCCAGCATCTCACTTGGCCGAGCGGCACATTGCCTCTGGAAGGCGCGCTCTCGGCTCGAGGCGAAGGTGCCCTTGCGGAACACAGCACCGCCTTGACGTTGACCCAGGAGGATAGATATGCAGGTTGTTCCCGGTGGGCACGTCGCCGAGGTGATAGCTCTCAGGCTCGATCAGGGCGAAGATGTCCTTTCCTCCGTCGAGACGGCGGCTCGGGAGCATGAGATCCACACGGGTGTGGTCATCTCCGGGATCGGGACTCTGGACCGGGCGCGCTTGCACTACATCACGCACACGGGCTTCCCCTCCAAGAACGAGTTCGTCGACTACGAGGGGCCTATCGAGCTCCTGAGCATCGACGGCATCATCGCCAACTTCAAACCACACCTGCATACCTGCATCTCGATCAAGGATCGAACGTATATGGGCCACCTCGAGCCCGGCTGCCGCGTGCTGTACCTGGCAGAGATAGCGATCGCGAGGCTCGAGGGCATTCGTCTGGGCCGGCGCAAGAACCCGGAGACGGGCATAGACCAGCTGCAGGCAGAGTAGACCGGCTCGCGCGCGACAGGTGTGCGGCCGAGGAGCGCTCTATGGCAGATCTGCGCTTCGGAATCATCGGGGCCGGGAACGTCGGGGTCGGCACGTCACGCGGGGATAGCTTCATGGGACTGCTGGCGGGCCTCCCGGGGGCCGCTGTCACCGCGATCCATGATATCGCTCCCGGGAACGCGGAGCGGGCCGCGAAGTTGGCCGGCGCCCAGCCGTTCAGCGAGCTCGAGCCCTTCCTCGAGTCGGGCTTGGACGCGGTTGTAGTCTGCTCACCGATCATCTTCCATGCGGAGCAGTCAGTGGCCGCGCTGGAGCGGGACATCCACGTCCTTTCCGAGGTGCCGGCCGTGCATTCGACCGAAGCGGCCAGGCAGCTCGCGTCCGCGGCCGCTCGTAGCAACGGTCACTACATGCTTGCCGAGAACTACTGCTATCTCGACGAGATCGAACTCGTCAGGCGCCTGGCCCGGGACGGACGCTTTGGGGAGGTCTACTTCGCCGAGGGTGAGTACGTGCACGACTGCCGCGATCTCTGGGTGGATGCCGAAGGCAAGCCGACCTGGCGAGGGCTGGGTAAGAACGCCGTGGGTCCGGGTGTCTACTGCACGCACAGCCTTGGGCCACTGCTCTTCATCCTTCAAGATCGCGTCGTCCAGGTATCTGCTTTGGCGAATGAGAGCAATCTTGTGGCCGAAGGGCGACCGGGCTCGTTCAACTTCATCATGCTCATGCGAACCGCAGGCGGGCGAACACTGAAGGTGAGAGTTGATACCGTCTCGCCCCGTCCGCATCAGGCGGCCTACTACAGCCTGCAGGGAACCGCAGGCGCCTACGAGAGCTGGCGCGGTCTGGAGGACGAGCCGAAGATCTGGCTCTCCGATGAGCACGAGGAATCGCACTGCTTCGAGAGCGCCGCCTGGCATCCTTTGATGACCTATGCTTCGCGGTACATCCCGGAGCGGCTGGCCGTTGGCGATGAAGCCAGGGCCGGGGGGCATGGGACAAGCGAGTACTGGATGGTGAGGGAGTTCATCGCCGCCATCCAGCGGGACGAGCCGCCACCGATCGGTGTCCATGAGGGGCTGGACTACACCTTGCCGGGCATCTCCGCTGTCGAGTCGGCCTCCGCCGGCGGCGAGGACGTGACCGTGCCTGACCCACGGGGCATGTAGCCGTGCGAGCACGCGTCCTCGCAATCTCGGCGGCCCTGGCCTGCTTGTCTCTCGCCTGGGCCCCCTCGTGGCCGCGCGAGCTCACGCGGGCCTTCGGCTCAGAAAGCGCCTATCGCGACCTCGTGCAGCAGTGTGAGTTCGGCCCCCGCGTGCCAGGCACCACGGCCCACGCCGAGTGCGAGAAGTGGCTGACCCAGAACCTAAACTCGTGCGCCGATTCGGTCTCTCTCCAACGCTTCTCAGCAATGGTATCGGAGACACGACTCCCCCTGACCAACATCGTCGCCATCTTCAACCCCGAGGGGAAACGCCATATCATCCTGTGTGCCCACTGGGACAGCCGCCCCACGGCCGACCGCGACCCGGATCCGGCGAACCATGAGAAGCC
>JALGXV010000117.1 GCA_029821885.1 Candidatus Hebobacteria bacterium | reverse complement strand
CGGGTGGAGCTGGGATACGGGATCGGCCGGCCTCTGATCGACAAACCGGCGAACCTGCTTACCGCAGAAGTCGGCCTGGCCTACGTGGCCGAGGAGTTCAGCACCGGCGAGAGCGACTCAGACGTCAAACTACGTCTCGGCGAAAGCTGGCGGCGTCAACTGGGCTCCGACGCCGAGCTACTGGAGAGCCTGGCCGTTCTCTCGACACTGGGGGACTTCGCCGACCTGACCTCCGAGTTCATGCTGGCGCTGACGCAGCCTCTCACGTCGCGGTTGGCCTTCACGACGAAGTTCATCAACACCTACGACTCTCGGCCGGTGGAGGGCACGAAGCGCAGCGACTACACATTGACGGCCCAGGTCGGTTTCGCCTTCGGCGACTGAGCCCGCGCGCATGATGGAGGTTACTCTGCGCGCAGCGCCTCCATCGGCTGGATGGCCGCCGCGCGCACGGCCGGGTAGAGGCCGAAGATCACGCCCGTGACGACCGCAACCACGAGCGACAGAAGCACGGCCTGGCCGGAGACGATCGTGTGCCAGCCCGCGTAGTGCGAGATGAGCGTGGCCATCTCTATGCCGAGGAAGATCCCCAGGATGCCCCCAATGCTGGTGATGACGAGGGCCTCGAGCAGGAACTGACGAGCGATATCCGAACGGCTTGCGCCGACGCACCTTCGTACGCCGATCTCTCGCGCCCGCTGGGTCACCGTGGCCAGCATGATGTTCATGATGCCGATGCCGCCGACGAGCAAGGATATGCTGGCGATGGCGCCCATCACGATGCTGAAGATCCGGTGCGTCCGCTGGCTCTGTTCCAGCAGTTCGGCCGGTATCACGATCTCATAGTCAGGGATCTCATTGTGTCTTCGTTCCAGAATCCGCTCCGTCACGCGAGCCGCCTCCCACGTCTGAGACTCATCCGGCACTTTCACGATGATCTGTGTGATCGGCCTCAGATCCAGAGCAGGGCGATCAAACAGCTTCGCGAGCAGCTGGATGAACCCGGAGATATCGACCGGGATGGCCTGCTCGACGTAGATCTGGAAGTCATCCATCGCCACGGTGATGGGGATGTAGATGTCCTCGTTCACGTCGGGGAGGGAGAGCGAGGCACTGACCGTCTGCACTCTCCGCTCCTCCAGCACGCCGATCACCTCGAAGTCCTGTGTCCCGATCCTAAGGCGCTTCCCGACAGCATCCTCCAGGAAGAAGGCGGCCCGTTTGACATCTGAGCCGATGACACAGACCTGCGCGCGCCGCTCGACATCGCCGTCGTCCACGAACCGTCCCGACGCCAGGGCCAACCGGTTCACGCGGCTGTAGTCCGGAGTCGTACCGAGGACTTTCGCCGGGATGGCCGTTCCGTTGTGTCTCACCTCGCCGAACACGCGGCACACTGGAACAACGCTCTCGGCTGCCTCGTACAGCTCTCTGATTGCCTCGGCGTCGCCGTACGTCACGCCCTGCGGCGACTGCCGCTGGGCCTCGAGAGCCAAGTCGCCCGACAGGGCGCGTCGGTTGATCTGGATGACGTTTATGCCCATCAGCCGGATCTGCTCCAGGGCCTCCTGCTTGGCGCCGGCACCGATGGAGACCATAGCGATGACAGAGGCGATCCCGAAGATCACACCCAGCATCGTCAACAGCGAGCGCAGCTTGTGCGCCAGCAGCTCACTGATCCCGGTGAGGATGGACGACCAGAACTTCACTGCGCACCGCCCTGTGGAACTATGGGAGACGAGGAAGCCGGCCCCGGGGGAGCCTCCGCAAGTGGCCTCTCGTCGCCTACGCTGCGGAGAGCTATCTCCTCCCCGCCTTCGAGGCCCTTGATGACGACCGCGGTGCCCTTGCTCTGCTCGCCGAGCTCCACCTCCAGAGGGAGGAAGTCCTGTCCTCGTCGCACATACACGAGACGACGGTCCTCTCGCTCGAAGACGCACTCGAGCGGAATGCTCACCACCTCCCCCAACTCCTCCACGATTATCCTCACGTTAGCCGTCATGCCCGGGCGCAGACCGGCCCCCTTGAGGTCATTGATGGAGACCTTGGCCGGGAACATGCGCTCAGCGCTTGGTATCCCCGTGCCCGGAATTGTGGACTCGCCTGCGGTCTGCGAGACCTCTGTCATCTCGCCCTCAAAGCTGACTCCCTGGATCGCGTCGACGGTTATCACGGCGAGCTGGTCCGCCTTGACTGAGCGCGCCTTGTCCTGTGGCAGCTCCACCACCACGCGCATCTCGGAAAGATCGGGAATGGTCGCAATCGGGCGCCCCTGCCAGACCTGGTCTCCTGGCTGGAGTGGGCGTTGCTGCATCCCGCCCCTGCCCTCCTGCTCCAGTACGACGATGCCGTCGGCCGGAGCGCGGATCACGGACTTGCTGAACTCCTCCTCAACGCGATCGAGCTGGCTCTTCCGGATCTCGAGGGTAGTGGCGGAGCTGCGAAGTTCAGCATCTCGCTTGCTCTCCGCCTGCGCCAGGGCAGACTCGGCCTCTGTCACCGCAGCTTGCTTATCCAGTTCCTCGGAGGAGTTCTGCGCCTCTGCAAGTTCCAGGTCCTTTGACTCTCGTTCCAGCGCGAACTCCTTCGCTTTCAGGTCCGTTGAGGCCAGCTCGACCTCTCGTTGGGGCACGAGACCCTGCTCGGCCAGTCCCTCCTGGCGCTCGAAGCGTCTCTTCGCAGTCTCCAACTCGATCGTGTCCTGCTCCTTCGCGCTGCGCTTCTCGGCGAGTTCGACGGCCTGTTGCGCTCGGTACTGCTCAAGCTCAGCCTTGGCCTGCTCCAACGCGATGCGGGCCTTCTTGACGTCGGCCTCGAGGTCCCTCGTCTTGTTCGTGTGTGTCTGCTCGGCATCGTCGTACTGCCGCCGCTGGTCCCTCACCCGCCGCAGCAGCCGGGGCACGTCCAGCTCGGCGATGACGTCGCCTTCCTTGACCCGGACCCCGTTGGGAACGAGATACACGACCTGTCCTGTGACCTCCGTCATGACCGGCTTGGAGTTCACAGCCTCCAGCTTGCCTCTGCACTCAACGACGATCTCGAACTTGCCTTTGGTCGCGGTCGTCGTCGCGACCGCCTGTCGTTGAGTGGCTTCCTCCGCGGCCGCCCTCCTCGCGATCGACCCCCGCGCCAGCAACGCGCCCAGCGCCACCGCTCCTGCCAGCAGGATGATCGGCGTCAGACCGCCTGACGCGTGTCGCCAGAGCTTCACGGAATCGCCTCCCGCTCCCCAGCCCCGACCAGCTGCCCTGGCGGAACTCCCAAGATGACGGAGTCGCCTTCGTCGAGTTCGCCCTCGATGGCGGCAAGCGCGTTGCTGCGCTTCAACAGCGTTACGGACACTTGGCGGAAGCCGTCGCCCACGGAGACGTACACCGAGTATGGTTCACCGTCGAGAACGAGGGCCTCTAGGGGCACCGCGATCCCCTCCTTCACATGCTCCAGCACAATCTCGACGGTCGCCCCCATCCCTGGGCGCAGCCTCGGTTCCTGTGTCGTCAGCCGGATGATGGCACTGAATACCTTCTTTCCCGGCACGCCCCCCTCAAAAGGAGACAGCTGCCGAGCCAGATTGGCGACGGTCTTGACCTTCCCCGCGAGCGGTTCGCCCCCTAGCGCGCGGACATGCACCTGGGCCGCCTGCCCGGCGCTCACCTTCTCGATATCCGCCTCGTCGACGTGACACAAGACCCACATCTCGCTGGGGTCGATGATGTTCGCCAGTCGCTGTCCCTCCCACACCTGATCGCCGATCCGGAGCGGCCGCTCGCCGTCTTCCCAGATCTGTCCGAGCAAGAGCATGCCGGCCACGGGCGCCTTCACCTCCATGCCCTCGAGACGCTCCTGCGCCTCCTCCAGATCGAGCGTCTTGTCGGCCAGCTCACGCTTGGCCGAGGAGACGGATGCTTCCAGGCCGGCCTGGGCCTGCGAGAGCTCGATCTTCGCTTTCTGCACATCCATCTCCCGCAGCCCCGTGGTCGTCTTCGCGTCCGATTCGGCCCGCTCGAGTGAGCGCTTCGCGGCCTCCAGCGAGAACTGCTTCGCGCGCACGTCGTCTTCCGCTGCCTCAACCTCCGTGATCGCGAGGAGGCGCTCTTCGAAGAGCCGCTTGCGCTTCTCGAGCTGGCCCCTGGCGACATCCAACTCCTTCTCGAGGAAGGCCACCTCTGCTTGCGACTTCTCCACCGCGGCCTTGGACTGCACTCGTGCCAGTTCGAGTGCCTCCTCCCGCTTCTCCAGGCCGCTTCGGGCGTTCTGGACGTGCTTCTCCCCTTCCGCCCGCGACTTGCGGGCATTTTCCTCCGCCTCGGCCACCTCATCCTCGAGCCGATCCACCTCCTTCCTTGCATCCGCCGGATTCAGCTTCATCACCACCTCGCCCGCCTCCACGTGCACACCATCTGTCTGGACTGAGACGACCTCCGTGTCGTCGACAAGGCTCACGATGGGCGCGGCGCGCGCGGCCTCGACGACCCCCTCAATCGGCAGCGTAATGTAGAAGTCGGCCGCGGTGGCCAGGGCCGTCTGAGTCCCCCGCTCGAGAGCACCGCTCTGATCGCCCCTGGGCCAGGCCGCGAACAGGAGCACCGCGGCGGCTACCAGAGCCGCCAAGCCGACAGCTGTCCGACGCCGCGTCACGCCTCAGCCTCCTCGGCCGGCTCGACCTCCGGAGCCGGCATCTCGGCGAGCACGTCCCGTGCGTCCAGACGGTCCGTGACCGGCTCGTCGCTTGTGATCCGGCCGTCGCGCATCTGCACGATCCGGCTCGCATGCTTCGCAACCTTCAGATCGTGGGTCACGATGAGGATTGTTGCGCCTTCACGGTTCAGTTCCTGGAACAGCAGTATGATCTCTTCGCCCGATCTGGAGTCGAGGTTGCCGGTCGGCTCATCGGCCAAGATGACCGCAGGATCCATGACGAGGGCCCGCGCGATAGCGACCCTCTGCTGCTGCCCACCCGAGAGCTGATTCGGCCTGTGGTGCATCCGATCCGAAAGGCCGACCCGCTCGAGTGCCCGGACAGGGGCGTCATGCGGCACTCGCGCGTGCGCGTAAAGGAGAGGAAGCCGCACATTGTCCAGAGCGGAAAGCCGTGGCAACAGGTTGAAGGTCTGGAAGACAAACCCGATCCGTTCATTGCGGATCCGAGAGAGCGCGCTGTCGTGCAAGCTGCTGACGTCTCGGCCATCCAGCCAGTAGCGTCCATTGGAGGGCAGATCAACGCACCCCAGGAGGTTGAGAAGCGTGGTCTTGCCCGATCCAGAGGGCCCCATAATGGCGACCATCTCGCCCGGGGCAACGGTCAGCGACGCTCCGCGCAGCGCGTGGACAGCTACGATGCCGGCCGCGTAGTCCTTCGTCAGTTCCTCGGCCAGGAGCACGTGCTCCGCCATCATCTCGCCTCCTGGCGCGTGGGATCGGTCAGAGCGACGCGATCGTGCTCCGTCAGTCCGCTGAGGATCACTACCGCCTCGTCGTTTCGCTCGCCCGTGGTCACGGCCCGGGCGACAAACCTGTCGCCTCTCTGCACGTACGCAATCTGCTTGCCCTCGTGATCGAACACTGCCTCCACAGGGACCGAGAGCACATCCGCCAGGCGCTCCGACACGAACTGCGCCTCGGCGGCCATCCCTGGCCTCATGACGTCCAGATCCGGATCATGGATCTTGACGAGTACATCGAAGGATCGCTGGCCGGGGACCGCGTTCGGGTCCTCGAAGGCACGGACCTCCCGGGCGACCGCACCGATGCTGATCACCTCCCCGTCGGACTTCGGTTCGGAAGCGCCCTTCGGCCCAATGACCACCTCTTGCCCGACTCGGACCTTGTGAATTGACGCCTCGTCCACGCGCAGCTCCACCCGGAGATCCGAGAGGTCAGCAATGTCCGCGACCTTCGAGTGCCACCGAAGACGGTCCCCCTCTCTGAGTGTCCGCCGGCCCATCTCGCCCCACGTCTTGCCAAGGACGACGATGCCGGGCTTCGGGGCCTTCACGTCGCCGGCCGCGAGCTGCTCCTCCGCCTCCTTGAGCTGTTCCGCCGCGCGGGCCGCCCGCTTTCGCGCACTATCCACGGCCTCCCCGATGCGGCGTTCGGCGAGTTCCGCTTCAAACTGCGAGGTGTCGATGTCTGATTGCGCCTGGGTCCTCCCCGACGCGTGCTCCGCGCCGAGATAGCTGCCGTCCTTCTGCGATTTGTCGAGGGCATGTTCTCTGCTGCGCAGGACCCGTTCGGAATGATCGACCTGGCTCTCGGGCACAATGCCCCCGTCGAAGAGACGGGACTGCTTGCCGTAATCCGTCTCCGACCACTGCAGGTTCCACCTGTCGAACCCCACCTGGGCATCCGATTGCCCCTTCTCTGTGAACTGCGATCGTGTCAGCACCTCGAGGCCCCGCAGGTGCCGCTCCACATCGAACTGCGCTGACTCGTGATCGCGCGTCCGGTCTCGCTGCTCCTGCTCCACCTGTGCCGCGCGGTTCTCGTACCCCAAGCGCTGCTGGTCCACTTCGAAGTGGTACTGGCTCATGTCCACCTTCGCGATGACATCTCCCTCTTCGACCTCTGATCCGTCCTCGATGAGCCAGGTCAAGGTCTGATGCCGGCCAGCTCGCGGCGCCCGAACAGACACGATGTCCCCACTCTCGACTGCCCCGTCCCGAGAGATGCCGACGATGAAGGGGCCCTTCTTCACCGAGGCCGTCTCTACCGAGTCAGAGGCCATTCCCCCGCGCAGCAGGGCCATCAGGAGCGCCACCTGCCAGATGGCGACTGCCACCGCTGCGACCGCCAGTGTTGGCCTGAGAAGACGTGGTACCGTATTCATCCTGCTGCCTCGGGATCTGGTTCGCCGGCGTCGGGCGACGTAGTCGGCGCCTGGTCTGATGAGACCACAGGTAGCAAGTCCAGGCCGAGCGCTACGCGAAGCCGTACCAGCGCCAGGTAGTAGCTGATCTGGCTGTTGACAAGCGACCTCTGGCTCTGGCGCAGATCATCCTGAGCATCCAGCAGATCGCGGTTTGTCCCCAGCCCCTCCTCGACCATCCGCTGAGCGATCTCGATGCTTCTTTCGGCGAGCTCCACGCTGGACTCCGCGATGTCGATGTTAGCTCGGGCCGCCTCGGCCGCCCGGGCCTCGGTTCTGACATCGGCCACCACCTGCTGCACGAGCGTCTCGCGCCCCTGCTGGGACACGAGCAGGTCCCACCGGGCCTGGTTCACGGCCTCCGTCAGCGAGCGAGACCCGATCGGTATCGACAGGTCGAGGCCCACATTCCAGCTTCGCTCTTCGATGCCGTTTCTCTGCTCCCACCACCCTCCAAAGAGGTCCAGGGACGGCAGACGCTCGCTGCGACTGATCCGCAGGGCCGCTTCTGCGTCCTCGATGGCGATATCGGCAAGCAGGAGGTCCGGACGAGACTCGAGCGCCTGCGCGGTGAGTGCGGCCACGTCGAGCGACTGCGGATCATACGGCACAGGCGTGACCAGCTCGGGCATTCCCCCCACCTCCAGTCCGAGCAGCAGCAGCAGCCGATCCGTCGTGTCCCGGAGCCGCTGCTTCTGCAAGACCGCTAGACCCTCCTCAGTCGAGAGTCTCAGCTGGGCTCGCCGCAGCTCGATCTCGGGGATCAGGCCTGCTTCGAGCCGAAGACGAGCGTCCTCGACTGACTGCTTCCGCCGCTCGACACTCGCCTCCTGGATGGCCACCAGCTGTAGTTGCTCCACCACGTCGAAATAGGCGCCCACGATCTGCTCGATGAGGCTCTGCCGGTCGGTGAAGAAAAGGAGCAGTTCGGCGCGGTAGGCATCGCGGGCCCGCCTCACCTCCTCGTAGGCGGCAGAGGCGTCGCCCCGGCCGGCCAGCAGGGGCTGCCGCAGGACGACCGAGACCGAGTCCTGTGTCTCTTCCGAATCCAACCTCGCCAGCTCTGCCACGACCGAGAAGTCGGCGCCGGTTACGGCGGCATAGGAGAAGGCCGCTCCCGCCGTGACTTGGTCGACCGTTTCGTCATTGCCGGTACGCTCGGCCGCGGCGAGCGCCGAGAGAGACCAGCGCTGGCGGGCGACGTACCAGTTCGACTGGGCCGCCAGCAGGCCCTGTAGGGTTCGGCGGAAGCCGAGGTTCTGCTCCAGGGCCAGGAGAACGGCATCCTGAAGGGACAGCTCGGGTGGCGCCGGCGCGGGGACGATCACGCTCAGATCCTCGGGCGAGACCTGTTCCTGTCCCACCTGCCACTCGGGCCGCAGATGCTCAGAAGCCCGCGCCTCGCCTGGCGAGCCAAGTATGAGCGCGAGGCAGAGGCCAAGTCCCACCCAGGCGAGCCCGAACGCGCACGCGCGGCTGGCAGAACGGCCCACAACAGTCTCCATTAGCCCCTCCCAACGGTGCGGGGCCCCCGGGGGGTCGGCGCTCCCCGGCTTGCCCCACTCATTAGACGCAAGCTCACAGCGTTTGGTTTCAACATGCACCTCATTGGTTTCTCGTCGCGCTCGCGCGCCGCCACGAGGGCCGGGCCAACAGCCCGTTTCTCAAGCCGAGCATCTCTGCGGGACGGGACCTGATGTGAACGCCGCGAGGGGCCCCAGATAAGGCTAGTTCTGACGACCGGCTTCGACGCCCGGCCGCGCAGTCATGCGGCCGAGCAACTCGCGCCACAGCACGGTGAGAAGGCCGGAGCTGTGCCAATCGAACTGCAGTCGACTCAGCAGACCCGGCACACCTGCTCTCTTCGCCAACCGGAAGAACATGTCGATGTCTCTATCGCTGAGCGCTGCGTGTAGCCGCCGGAGCACGCGCCCGGTTCGCTGCTCGGCGCCCAGCCTGCTCAGCCAATCTGCCTCATACTCTCCCAACGCACTGCCGGTGAGATCACCGGTGCGGAGGGCTCGATTGGCTGTGGCGACCGCTGCCT
>JALGXV010000116.1 GCA_029821885.1 Candidatus Hebobacteria bacterium | reverse complement strand
CACCATCACCCGCCGGGAGTCAGAACCGGCCGACGGTGCGGGCGATGGCGAGCCCGCGACCGTCGCTGAAGGGGAGGCGGCCGAACCGCCACTGGAAGAGGAATCGGAGTCCTCGCCCTGACGGCGATCCTCGACGGGGCAGCGCCGGAAACACTTGTCCCTAGGGCGAGGTGAAAAGGAGAAAGCAGGATTCATGGATAGGAGACCACTGGGAAAGACCGGGGAGGAGCTGTCCATCCTCGGCCTTGGCGGCATAGTTGTGTCAGGGCTGGAGCAGTCCCAGGCGGACAGGATCGTGGCGGAGGCCGTGGACCGGGGCATCAACTATTTCGATTTTGGCCCGAGCTACGGCGACGCAGAGGAGCGGCTGGGCCCGGCGCTCGAGCCGTATCTGAAAGACGTGTTCCTGGCATGCAAGACCGGAGAACGCGACAAAGAGGGCTCGTCCAAGGAACTGGAGCAGTCGCTGCGCCGTCTGCGCACGGATCATGTCGATCTGTACCAGCTTCACGGACTGATGAACCTCGAAGACGTCGAGACGGTGTTCGGCCCCGGCGGGGCCATCGAGACGTTCGAGGCAGCGAAGCGAGACGGCAAGGCCCGTTTCCTGGGCTTCAGCGCGCATTCCGAGGAGGCGGCGGTCGAGGCGCTCGAGCGCTACCCGTTCGACTCCATTCTCTTCCCCATCAACTTCGTCTGCTGGTTCAAGGGCTGGGGCCCACAGATCATGCAGGCGGCGAAGAAGCGCGGTGCCGGGAGGCTTGCGCTGAAGTCCGTGGCCCGTACGTTCTGGCCCAAGGATGGGCGCAAGTACGACAAGTGTTGGTATGAGCCCTACGAGGATTCGGAGAAGGCAGCGCTTGCGTTTCGCTGGACGCTGTCGCAGGAGGTGACGGCGGCAGTGTCCCCGGGCCATGACGGCCTCTTCCCGATGATGCTCGACCTGGCCGAGAACTTCCGACCCATTACACCGGATGAAGAGAAGCAGCTTCGGCAGATAGCGGAGCCGCTGACGCCGATATTCCCGCAGGATGACTAGGCTGCGTCGTCCGAAGTGAGCGCAGAGGCCGCGGGGCGGGCCAGGCCCGCCCCGCGGCGCGTTACAGCGGGGCGCTTCCCGCCGAGGCGAGAACGAGCTTGTGCTGTGATGCGAGTACCGCGACGCCCCCGAGTACGAGCTCGAAGAGTGCTATCTCATCGGCGACTTCGGCGTCGACCGGGCGACAGATGCCATCGTGGCCGAGCCCAGGAGCGCCCGGGCTGGACCATTGGGTGGCCGAGCGCAATCTCGTCCCCTACGGGCTGTTCGGCGACGTGACCCTCGCGGTATTCCGCTGACCGTGCGCTGGTGCCTGGCCTAGGAGGCCAGTTTCGCCGCCACCTCTGCCACCCGCTTGCCAAGGGCGCGGCAGATAACGGCCTCCTCATCAGTTATCGGAGCCGTCGGCGGGTAACCTGAGACGTGACTCGGCCCGTAGGGCGTTCCACCGGCCTGAGTGGTGAGCAGTTCCTGCAAGCTGTAGGGCATGCCGACGATGACCATGCCGTGGTGGATGAAGGTGAGCATGTTGGCGACGAGGGTCGTCTCCTGCCCCCCGTGCATGCTCGCCGTCGAGCAGAAGGTGCCGACCGGCTTGTCGATGAGCTTCCCCTCCATCCAGAGGGAGCCGGTCTGATCCCAGAAGTTGCTCATCTGGGAAGCCATGTTCCCAAAGCGGGTGGGCGTCCCCACGATGATCCCGTCGTAGTCGGCCAGCTCCTCGGGCTCGGCGACCGGTACCCCCGCCTGCGCTTGCTTCGCTTTGCGTATCGCCTCGTCTCCCTCAATGACCTCCTCCGGCATCAGCTCCGGGACGGTCTTGATGTCCACATCTGCGCCGGCCTCCCTGACTCCCTCCGCCACGAGTTGGGCCATTCGATACACGTTTCCCGTCATGCTGTAGTAAAGCACGAGGATCTTCACCTTGCCCCTCCTTCCGGCAGGCTCTTGATTGAGCAGAAGTTCTGTTGCCAACGGCCGAACCTTGTCCCCAACGGGCCCGGCTTGTTCGCCGAATGGACAAGCCGGAGCGCCTTTCCCCGGCCACAGGAAAGGCGCGAGGCGCTCGGCCCCGCGCCTTCGGCGCTTGAGTTGCGTCTTGGTACTAACTGTCGGAGCTCGGCCGGGAGAGCTCAGGTGTCAGCTTGGCGATGAAGTCGGCCACAGCGCTCGGCCCCAGGTCGCCCTCGCCGCGCTGCCGGACCGACACGGTGCCGGCCTCTTGCTCCCTATCGCCGACGATCAGCAGGTAGGGGATCTTCTGAGTCTCGCCGTCGCGGATCTTGGCGCCGGTGGTGGCCTTGCGGTCATCCACCTCGACACGAGTGCCCGTCTCTCGCAGCCGGGCCGCCACCTGCTCCGCGTACTCATGGTGCCGGTCGGCGATGGGGAGCACTCGCACCTGGACGGGTGCCAGCCATACTGGGAACGCGCCTCCGGTGTGCTCGACGTATCCGCCGAAGAAGCGCTCCAGCGCGCCGAGCAGCGCTCGGTGGACCATCAGCGGCGTGTGCCGCTGGCCGTCGGCGCCGACGTATTCCATGTTGAAGCGGCTGGTGAGGTTGAAGTCGAACTGGATGGTCGGGCCCTGCCACAGCCGGCCCATCGCGTCGCGGAGCTTGATGTCGATCTTCGGCCCGTAGAAGACCGCCTCCCCCGGCTCGCGCTTGTGTTCGAGGCCGCGGCTGTCGAGCGCCTCCTTCAGCGACCTCTCGGCGATCTCCCATTCCTCGTCCGAGCCCATATACTTGTCGTGATCTTCCTCGCCGCGGACGCTGAGGGCGATCTCCATGTCCTCGTATCCGAAGGCGTGCATGAGGAAGAGCGCGAAGTCGAGGACGCCTTTCACTTCATCGCCGATCTGCTCTCGCGTGCAGATGACATGTCCGTCGTCCTGCGTGAAGCCACGGACTCGCAGCATCCCGTGGAGCACACCGGACCGTTCGTAGCGGTAGACGGTGCCGAGCTCCGCGTACCGAATCGGCAGCTCCCGATAGCTGCGGACCTGGCTCTTGTAGATGAGCACGTGGAAGGGGCAGTTCATCGGCTTGATGCGGTATTCTTCCTCGTCGATCGTCATGGGCGCATACATGCCCTCTCGGAAGAAGCTGAGGTGCCCGCTGGTCTCCCAGAGCTTCGACAGAGCGATGTGCGGGGTGGCGACGAGTTCATACCCGCGCTTGAAGTGCTCCTTGCGCCAGAACTCCTCGATCAGGTAGCGCATGAGAGCGCCCTTCGGATGCCAGAGGACGAGGCCCCCGCCGAGCTGCTCTGGTATGGAGAACAGGTCGAGGTCGCGGCCAAGTCGCCGGTGGTCTCGCCGCTCGGCCTCCTCCCGTAGGCGCACGAACTCGTCGAGCTGCTCCTGGGAGGGAAAGGCCGTGCCGTAGATCCGCTGGAGCATCGGGTTGCGCTCATCGCCCCGCCAGTAGGCGCCGGCAACGCTCAGCAGCTTGAAGGCGTTCACACGGCCGGTCGATGGGAGATGCGGCCCGCGACACAGGTCGGCGAAGTCTCCCTGGGAGTAGACGGTGACCTCGCCCTCCGGCATCTCCTCCAACATCTCGACCTTGTACTTCTCCCCCCGCTCCCGGAAGAACTCGATCGCTTCTTCCCGAGACATCTCCCGCCGCTGGAGCGCACGGTCGGCGGAGATGATCTCGGCCATCCGCTTCTCGATCTTCCCGATGTCCTCCGGGCCGAAAGTCACTGCCGTGTCGAAGTCGTAGTAGAACCCCTCCTCTATGGCCGGTCCGATGGCGAGAGAGGTGCCGGGGTAGAGCCCCTTCACGGCATCGGCCATGACATGAGAGGTGGTGTGCCGATAGACCTCGCGGCCGGCCTCGTCCTCGAAGGTGAGGATCTCGAGGCGATTCGCCTCGGGTAGCCGAGCCGTCAGGTCGAGCAGTTGCCCCTCCGTGCGGGCGGCCGCGGCCTCTTCTGCGAGCTCGGGCTCGGCGCGCTGAAGCCATTCGAGTATGCTCTGCGCGCCTCGGTCCTCGGGTTTCACCTCGATCATACGTGGCATCTGGATACCCCTCCTTAAGAAATGTGAGCGCCTCCCGGCGAGATTCACCGGGAGGCGGTAGACGTGAGCGAGCACTCCCGGAGTGGGATCAGGTAGTGCCCGTCGTCGTTATGCTGAAGCTAATGGCAGTCATCGCTCGCCATAGATGGTGGGCGGTACTGGACTTGAACCAGTGACCTCTTGCATGTCAAGCAAGCACTCTAACCAACTGAGCTAACCGCCCGAGTAGGCGGATTATAGCAGCACTCGAGACACATGTAAATGCGCGCTGGTTCCGCGCGCGGTACGGACCCGCACCTGCAGGGCTGCCAAACAGTGGCGCAGAAGCACGGGCTATCCCATTCATCGCAAGGATGCCCTTGATGGATTTCGGCCACTTCTCAGACGACGGCAAGGAGTACATCATTACGCGGTTCCCGGCCCCGCGAGCATGGGAGAACTACGTCAGCAACGAGGAGTACGGACTCCGGGTTGATGAGACAGGGGCCGGCTACAGCGTGCTTCCGAGGGCGCCGGGCTGCCGGATCACGCACTCAGCTCCCGGCGAGCCCTTCAGCAAAGTCTTCTACCTGCGCGATCGGGACTCGACCCAACACTGGAGCCTGACCTGGCAGCCGGTCGGCGGACCGTGCGACTCCTTCCGATGCCGCCACGGCCTGGGATACACGGTTTTTGAGATGGTAGTCGACGGGGTGGAGTCCCAACTCCGCGTATTCGTCCCTTTGCAGGACCCTGTCGAGATATGGACCGCTGTGCTGCGCAACACATCCTCACAGCCGCGCCGCCTCACGCTCTTCCCCTACTTAGAGTGGCACCTCGCCCCATACACCAAGCCCTGGGACAACTACCGAAACTACATACAGGCCCACTGGTCGGAGGAGGACCGCCTCGTCGTCGCGACGCTGGCCGAGCCCGCAAAGCCCGGGAAGTACTACCACGCCTTCGCGGCCGTCGGGCCCGAGCCCGACTCCTTCGACACAGAGCGCGCCGCCTTCATCGGCGATGGCTCGCTAGCCGCCCCCGCGGCGATCCTCGAGGGAGCCTGCCGCAACAGCGACATGCCCGGCGACGGCCGTGCAATTGCGGCCTTTGCAGTGCATCTCGAGCTGGCGCCAGGCGAGGAGAAGACCGTCTGTGTCGTGGTCGGGTTCGCGGCGAAGGTGGACGAGCGGCGCAGGCTGTGTGCCCAGTACCTCGGTGCGGAGAAGGCGGATGACGCCTTCTGGCAGCTTCGCGGACACTGGGAATCGCTCCAGCAGCAGCTGCACGTCCAGACGCCTGACCCGCGTCTGGATCGGATGACCAACCTCTGGCTGAAGTGCAACATCCAACAGCTTACGCGCGTGATCCGAGAGGGGGTCCGCGGCTATCGAGACACGCTGCAGGACTCGATGGGAGTCGTTTCGTTCGAGCCGGAGGCCGCCCGAGGGCTCATCGCCACGGCCCTCGGCTACCAGTACGCCGACGGCCACGCCATGCGGCAGTTCTCCCACAACGGAGGTCCGCACGATCTGCGGGTCTACAATGACAGCCCCCTCTGGCTGCTGTTCGCCGTCGCTCGGTATCTGAAGGAGACCGGCGATTTCGGGTTCCTCGACGAGAGCCTCCCCTGGTTTGAGACCAGCGAAGAGGCCAGCGTGTTCGAGCACCTTCGGCGGGCGGTCGAGTGGCTCGACAAGCGTCGCGGCCACCACGGGTTGATCCGAATCGACGGAGGCGACTGGTGCGATGCCCTCGACGAGGTCGGCCCTGCGGGACAAGGTGTCAGCGTATGGCTCTCCCAGGCCTTCCACCTCGGGCTGATCGAGTTCGCTGAGATGTGTCGGCTCCGGGGCGATGAGGCCTCGGCGGAGCACTACCGGCGGCGTGCGGAGGAGCTGCGCAGGGGCCTCGAACAGCAGGCATGGGATGGCGACTGGTACCTCTGTGCCATCTCCGACAGCGGCCGGCGGCTCGGCAGCAAGGGCGCCGAGGCCATGGAGATCTACCTCAACACGCAATCATGGTCCGCCATCGGCAAGACGGGGAGCGCCGAGCGGATCGCCCGCGCTTTCGACTGTGCCGACGAGAAGTTGACCAGTGGGTTCGGTCCACTGCTGCTCGACCCTCCCTTCTACGAATACGATCGAGACGTCGGCCGTCTCACGGTGCTGCGGCCGGGCTGTGGCGAGAACGGGACGGT
The DNA here is from genome assembly GCA_029821885.1 of Candidatus Hebobacteria bacterium. Taxonomy (GTDB): domain Bacteria; phylum Armatimonadota; class Hebobacteria; order Hebobacterales; family Hebobacteraceae; genus Hebobacterum. The sequence goes on along the minus strand of JALGXV010000116.1, from coordinate 2,666 downwards.
CTACGTCCACGCCGCGGTGTTCTACTTCCTGGCCAATCTCATGGCGCGCCGGCCGGATCGCGCCATGGAGATTCTCCGGCAGATTGCTCCCATGATGGAGGAGCAGGACGCGGCGGTGACGCAGGCCGCGCCGTACTCCTACGTGAACTCATATGTCGGGCCCTGCTACCCCGAGCACGCCGGCCGATCGCTGACGAACTGGTACACCTCATCGTCGTCGTGGACGTTCTTCGCCATCACGGATTGGCTCCTCGGGGTCAGACCTGACCACGAGGGCCTGCTGATCGACCCCTGCCTTCCGAGCGACTGGGAGGGCGCGGCCCTGCGCCGAGCGTGGCGGGGGGCGGAGTACGAGGTCCAGATCGTCAAGCCGAAGGGAGTCGTCGGTCGGGCCGTCTCGGTGAGGGTTGATGGAGTGGACCACGCGCCCGGCGCTCCCATTGCCCCGCACGCTGACGGCCGGTCGCACCTGATCGAGGCGGAAGTCGGAGCCGACTAGGTCCAGGGGGGTGTGTGCGCTTCTTGACAGGGCGGCGGCGGTCCGATGTCGAAGCTCTTGTGCTTGCACGGGAAAGGTGGAAAGATGATCAGCAACACAGGGGAGGTCAGCGAACGCGTGAATCGACAAGACAAGAGTTGGGCGCCCAAGCACGGGCTGGAACATCACGGGTTCCGGAACATGGGCCGCGTCTACTGGACCCTCAACACGCCGGCCCTGTACGAGCGAATCGTCCGGCGGCGGGAAGGCCTCGTGGCGCATCTCGGACCGGTTGTCGTCCGAACGGGAGACCACACGGGTCGCTCGCCCAATGACAAGATCATCGTCCATGAACCGTCGTCAGCGGACCATATCTGGTGGGGCTCGGTAAATCGCCCGTTCGACGAGCAGCACTATAAGCAGCTGTACAGCCGGCTCCTTGCCTACATCCAGGGCAAGGACATTTTCGTCCAGGACTGCCGCGTGGGGGCTCATCCTGACTATCAAGTGCCGATCCGGATCATCACTGAGGACGCGTGGCAGAGCCTATTCGCGCGCAATATGTTCATCCAGATCGGAGACCGCAACGAGCTCATCGAGCACGTCCCCGAGTTCCGGGTCCTGTGTTTCCCGCGATTCCATGCCATCCCGGAGATCGACCACACCAACTCCGAGACCTTCATAGTCGTCAACTTTGGCGAGAAGACTATTCTCATAGGCGGGACGGCCTACGGCGGTGAGATCAAGAAGTCGATCTTCACCATCCTCAACTACCTGCTGCCACAGACTGCCGTGCTCAGCATGCACTGCTCGGCCAACATTGGGAAAGCCGACGACGTCGCGCTCTTCTTCGGGCTTTCGGGCACCGGCAAGACCAGCCTGTCGGCCGACCCAGACCGGGCTCTCATCGGCGACGACGAGCACGGCTGGTGCGACGACGGGATCTTCAACTTCGAGGGAGGGTGCTACGCGAAGGTGATAAGGCTGTCGCCGGAGGCCGAGCCCCACATCTACGAGTGCACCCGGAGCTTCGGCACTGTGCTCGAGAACGTGATGATAGACACGGGCACGCGCCGGCTGGACTTGGACGACGACTCGCTGACCGAGAACACGAGAGCTTGCTACCCGATCACCCATCTGCCGAACGCCGTCCGCGGCGGGCAGGGCCGACACCCGGAGAACGTCGTGCTGCTGACGTGTGACGCGTTCTCGATCTTCCCGCCGGTCGCCAAGCTCACCCCCGAGCAGGCGATGTACCACTTCCTCTCAGGTTACACGGCCAAGGTGGCCGGCACAGAGCGGGGCATCGACGAGCCACAGGCCACCTTCAGCGCCTGCTTCGGTGCGCCGTTCATGGCGCTTCCGCCAACGGTGTACGCTGACATGTTCGGCGAGCGAATCCGGAAGCACGGGGCGAAATGCTGGCTCATCAACACCGGCTGGATTGGTGGCCCGTACGGCACGGGACACCGGATCGACATCGCCTCCACGAGAGCCATCGTGGATGCAGCCCTGACCGGGAAGCTCGATGACGTCCCAACGACTGCGGACCCGAACTTCGGCTTCCACGTGCCGACAACGTGCCCCGGGATTGACGACAAGCTGCTGCGCCCCAGAGACGCCTGGCAGAACCAGGGCGACTACGACCGCATGGCGCGTGAGCTCGCCGGGCGCTTCGGGGAGACGCTGAAGCAGTTCGAGGGCAACATGGCGGGCGACATCAAGAAGGGCGGGCCCCAGCGGCCCTAGACTTGCCCGGCTCGACCGACGGAGACGAAGCAGAGAGGCCCTGGGGCTCTCTGCTGATGAGGCAGCATGTCAGCCGAGAGCGCCCTCCGGAAGGCTTGACACGGCCCTTGACTGTGGTATAATGTCGGTGCTTGAGAACGAGCAACTGCCGGAGGACCGAAAACGGCTAGCGTGAAGTTGCTGCTCTGAATAGGCTTAACGAGACTGGGTAGGAGCCACCGCAGACGGGGCTCGTCCCCGTCTGCGTTTCTGTGTCCGGCAGGCGAACCTTGAAAAGTGCATAGTCGTGGAAGCCAAGTGACGTTGCCGCGCTCTCTTGGTCCCTACCAGATCTGTTGTCTGGAAGGGGTTAAGCTACTAAGGGCACGTGGTGGATGCCTTGGCAGAGACAGCCGACGAAGGACGCGGCCAGCGGCGAAACGCCTCGGGGAGCTGCAAG
>JALGXV010000115.1 GCA_029821885.1 Candidatus Hebobacteria bacterium | reverse complement strand
GCCCAGGAGGGCAGCCGACCCGTGGGAATATCCACCGCGATGCGCGATTCGGCCCCCGTACCCTCGCCATCGACCCAGAACTGCTGGCGGCCGCGAGCAGAGGCCTTGCCCATCTGGTGCTCAAGTGAGAACTCGCGCACGCGCCGAGTCATCGTCTCCTGGCCCGTAACCCACCTCAGAGCGGCCGCCAAGATGGTGTTGGAGGCGATCTCAGCTTCCAGGCGGTAGTCGGAATTCAGGATCGTGATACAGCCGTCGTCGCTCTGGCGCACCTGCTCGTTGTGATCTGCCATCAGATTGAGCCGCGGGCCCAGCTGCCGGTCGAGATGGAAGCTCACCAGACGAGAGAGGAGGCCAACGTCGTCGTCCCCGCGATCTTCGCGGAACGCGGCCTGCACGGTGGTAGCGTTCCCCCCACTTCCGATGGCCCCGCCCAGCGAGCAGTTCAGCTTCGTCACTGTGCCGCCGTCGCCGGAGTTGACCACGGCTCGTTCGGCAGACAGCCGGCCGCGGCTCGTGCCTCCGCCCAGGTCGGTCTTCAGCCTCGCCATCGCCTCCTGCGACCCCTGCCCTCCCGCTGCGCTCGCGTTGCCCAGCGACAGACACAGTTCGCTCTGAGGAGCGAGGCGCAGCAGGGCTCCTACTCTGGTGGTCTTCTGCTGGGTCCCCTCCCCGCTCGTCTTGAGAGCATAGTCCGCATGGAGGCTGAGAGCACCTGTGGGGGCGAGCTTCAGGTGAGCCTCCTGGGAACCCTGGGACCGCGACGTCTCCCCCGTTTCCTGTCGCTGGGAAGTCATCGACAACTCAATTCCGTGCCGGCCGCCGGGTCCGAACTCCGACGACAGCTTCACCGCGCTGGTACGCTTCTGATCCTCCGGAGAACCGGAGTCCAGGACTTGCCTTCCCTCCGTGTGCGAGTCGAACACAGCCTCGAGCTGGCTGGTCTGGCCCAGCGCCAACACGAGTCTGTGACTCAGGTCCGTCGCGACCGTGCCTCTCTTCTGGTCCTCCGCGTCGTCGTAGTTCAGGGATCTGTAGTGCGTCGACACCTCTACGCCTTGCTGGAAGCCCAGGGTCTCGTTCGCCTCGGCCACCGTCTCGCGGGGGCGGGGCCTCGGCAACACCAGAGGCACCTCCTCACCGCGTCCTCCGCGGTCGCCGCGCGCTGCCCGCGTCGGCTGCTCGCGACCGGCGCCCGCAGAGCCTGCCACCTCCGGGGATGGGTCGGCCGCGGCGGCAGCGGAGGCCGCCGACCCATCCGGGGCTGACCGGTCGCCGAGCGCGGATGCCAGGTCGAGCCGGTTCCGACGGCCGGCAGCGGCCTTCCCCCGGAAGAGAACCGTCTCCAGCAGCAGTGGTTCGCCTAGAGCCGCAGGCGAGCGGTCCTGGGACGCCGCCCGCGCCGTCCCAGGCAGGCGGGCGCGTGGCCCCCTGCCTGCAACACGGCCGCTCGGCTCCTCCAGCGTGAACCAGTGGTCCAAGGAAGCCGTCGCCGGGGGCAAAGCACCGCCGTCATTGGGAGAGGTGGCACCGACCCGTGGGGTCACCAGCAGCAAGAGGAGGCCGGTGGCCACACTTGCTGTGGCTTGGCGCCAACTCGCGATTTCGTAGCTCAGACGCCGACTCACTACAAGCCTACCTGCGGGAGCGCGCGCGAAACGAGGCCAGATCGCGCCAGAGATATCCGCGGTCCCCGCGCGACGCTCCGCCATCCAGAATCCTGCTATTCGGCCTATTCGCCCTGTCGCCGCCCAGCACAGAGTACGACAGAGCCTACTCAAAATCCTTCCTGTCCACGAGAAGTTGGTGTATTCTCCAGCATTCCTTGCACCGCTGTTGTGAGAACGCGACAAGAATCCCCCGGCAACAGGCGCATCCCCCGCCCGCTTGCGACAGGTCAGGTCGGTGTTGGGGCCACCGCTCGGGGCGTCCCACGCACAATCGCCGCCGTGGGGCATGGTAGCAGGCGAAAAGGCCCCGTCAGGCCCTTTCTGTGCTACTGGCGATGCAGGAAGACACTGGTCGCCAGTAGAACAATAGTACAGTGGAGTTAGCTGAGACGTCCAGCGGTTGCGCGCACTAGGTGACACAGACCGGCGATCCGGGGGGTCCAAGGGCCGGTCTGCGCCTGCCCCTATCAGGGCACGCGCGCCGGATACATGAGGAGGTATTTGTAAGGTGGGAAGAAACAGCCCAGAACCGGTTGCGGAGCAGAGGTCGTCGTCTCCGTTCTGTTCGCATTGTGCCAACAGGCGGCGGCGCCACATCCCCGCCCCAACGAGGATTCACCTGAAGCTCGTCGGCGCCGCTCTGATGGCGGCCATGCTGGCCGTACACTTGGGTGCTGCCGGACCTGCCGCCGGAGCGACTCAACGGGTGAGCCTCGATTCGGCCGGGCTCCAGGGCGATGCCGACAGCTCTTTCGCCACAGTCAGTGCAGACGGACGATATGTCGTCTTCGTCTCCGCCGCGACCAACCTCGTGCCCGACGACACGAACGGTGTGGCTGATGTCTTCGTGCACGACCGAGACACGGGTGCGACTACGCGAGTGAGCGTGGCCAGCGATGGCACGCAGGGCAATGACCGGAGCGGAGCGATTGGGGCTGGCTCCCCGGCGATTAGCGCGGACGGGCGCTACGTAGCCTTCGACTCCGATGCCAGTAATCTGGTGGGGGGAGACAGCAATGGCTCACCCGACGTATTCGTGCACGATCGCCAGACAGGAGAGACCACGCGGGTCAGCGTCAGCACAGGGGGCACCGAGGGCAACAGCGGCAGCTACTCCCCCTCGATAAGTGCAGACGGACGCTATGTGGCCTTCGACTCTGATGCCAGCAACCTGCTGGCAGGAGACGGCAATGGCTCGGCCGACGTGTTCGTGCGCGACCGTGTCACGTCCGAGACCAGCCGAGTCAGCGTGTCGAGTGCGGGCGCGGAAGGCGATGGCGACAGCTACTGGGCTGCGATCAGTGCCGACGGGCGCTACGTCGCCTTCGAGTCCATTGCGACGGACCTCGTGCTTGGAGACACCAACGGCGTGCGCGACATCTTCCGGCACGACCTCCAGTCCCCTGAGGCCACAATCAGAGTCAGCGTGGCAGATGACGGATCACAGGCAAACGACGCGAGTTTCAGCGCCTCCATCAGTGCAGACGGGCGCTATGTGGCCTTCGACTCTGATGCCAGCAATCTCGTATCAGGGGACTCCAACTTCATAGCGGATGTGTTCGTGCGGGACTGCGACGGCAGCACGACGGAGCGCGCCAGCGTCTCGACCGGGGGCGGCCAAGGCGATGATGGCAGTGCATATGCAGCTCTCAGTTCAGACGCGCGCTACGTCGCGTTTGAGTCCTATGCCTCCACCCTTGTTGCTGACGATACGAACGAAGTCCGTGACGTTTTCGTCCGCGACAGACAGGCCGGCGAAACAAAGAGGGTCAGCACCGCCAGTGATGGCACCCAGGCAAACGACGGGAGTCTTGAGGCTTCCATTAGCGCAGACGGCAGCTACATCGCCTTCCACTCCGGCGCCTCCAACCTGGTGGCCGGAGACACGAACGCAGCATTGGATGTCTTTCTGTCCAGCGTGTTGGAGGTCACCCTGACGCTGAGCGGCAGCAACGGCCAGGTCGAAGTGGATGGAACCTCACATGCTTTGCCCTGGTCGGGCACGTTCGCCTATGGCGTGAGCGTCGCCCTGGAGGCGTTTCCGGATGAATGCTGGCTGTTTGACGGCTGGGATGGCGACCTCACCGGCGATGAGAACCCGACCACCGTCGTCATGAACGGGGACAGGGAGATCGATGTGCTCTTCAGCTCGCTCGCGATCTTCTCGGATGTCGCGTGCGACTTCTGGGCGGCGTCACACATAGCGGCGTGCTACCACGCCGATCTGGTCGCCGGCTATCCCGACGGCACCTACCAGCCGAGCTTCCCCGTCTCCCGGGACCAGATGGCCGTCTACGTCGGTCGGGCCCTCGCGGGCGGCGAGGAGGGCGTGCCGGAGGGGCCGCCCGAGCCTACCTTCCCGGACGTCCCGAACACAGGATACGGGCCGGATGAAACCGATCCCTACTGGGCCTACGATCACATCGAATACTGCGTCAGCGAGGCGGTGGTGAAGGGCTTCGAGGACGGCCTGTACTGGCCAGCTCTGGAGGTCACACGCGACCAGATGGCCGTCTACATTGCGCGCTCCATCGTGACGCCAACCGGAGAAGAGGGCCTCGTCGACTACGTGCCTCCGGCCGAGCCAACCTTCCCGGATGTCCCGAACACGGGATACGGGCCGGACGAAACCGATCCTTACTGGGCCTACAAGCACATCGAGTACTGCGCCGAGAACGGTGTCGTGCAGGGATACGAGGACGGGTACTACCACCCCGAGGTCGTCGTGACCCGCGACCAGATGGCCGTCTACATAGCCCGAGCCTTCGAGCTGCCTTTGTAGCGAGATCAGGGGCGGCGCGATCCGGGCCGGCGAAGGACCTCATCAGGCATCGGTTGTCGTCCCGTGTCGCCCGCGACCCCGCGCGAGTCTCTGCAGGAACTCGGGACCGCCGAGGGGCCGGCTGGCAGCGATCTTGCCGGCCTCGTCTATTGCCCCTTTGACCGCGTCGAGGTTGGTGCGGAGCACACGCCCGGTCCGGCGCGCTCGGTCAGCCAGCCGCCGGCCATCCGTCCGCAACTCCTGGCCCGTGGCTCTGCACCGATCGGCGGCGAGCCCCGGCAGCGCTTTGGCCAGCCGCGTCAGCCTCCTCACTTTGAGGACGAGGTAGGCGACTCCGGCCGCCACGATGACAAGAGCAGTTAGCGATACCAGCGCGCTGACGGCAGTTATCGCGAGCCAGCCACTATCGAACTGCATGATGCCTCCCAGGACCCGCGCCCCGTGGCTCGACGCAATGCGCGGCCAAGCGGATCGCGTCACCTCTCGCAGCTAATCGTCGGCCTTGCCACCGGGGGATGGCCGTCTCCCACCACCGGCGCTACCCAATCCCTTTACGACACCGACCATGAGGGCTGCGACCTCGCCCGCCTTGCCCAAGGCGGCCCGCTTCACCGCGACTGAGGCCTCCTCGAGATTCGCCGTGGCCCGTTCGATGTTCTCCTCGGCCACCGCGGCCGTGCGCTCGGCCTGCTGCACTATCTTGCTGGTCGTCTGGCTGAGCGTGTCTGCTGTCTCCTCGGCCTTCTCTGTCACGAGGCCCACCAGTCGTAGCGCCCGGTCGATGAGCCGGGAGAGCTTGACACCGACGAAGATAATGCCAACAGTCACCGCCAGTGTCACGATGATCATGACGGCCGCGTAGATCTTGGTGATCGTCAGCCATACAGCGTCGAGCTCCATCGCGGCCTCCTCAGTCGGTCGCTGAACGCCCTCGTTGGTTGCACGGCATTATACTAGTCGCTTAGGGATTACTCCAGCCAGCGGCTCCGACCTTTGTCGGTGGGACGCCCATCATTGGCCACGACCTGGCCGGCAGAGGTGATCCACGTTCACTGGGCGCCCTGTCACTCGGTGTGACCACGGGCAGGCCCTACTCCGCGGTGACGGCGCCATTCTCTGGGTACAATCACAGTGGCTGAAGCGCGCGCTCGGCCCTCAGATTGCATGCGTTGATGTGGCGGTAAATCTGGAATAGGTAGAGATGCAGCCCGCGGGACTCACGGGGAAGAGGGCCATGCGCCGAGCCGGTTGTGTTCTGTCTCTGGTAGCAGTGATGTTACTGGCGGCGCCTCCGACGCCAGTGACTCTACACACATCGTCACCAGGGTTCCGTCCGTGGACTTTCCCGCTCACCGCGACCGTATCAGGCGTGGCAGTCGCGGACATCGTGACCGGCAGTTCGGCTGACTCTGGCGCCGAGCAGCACCACCCCCGACACATGGTCAAGGTGTGGCTCACGAAGCACCGCGGCCGCACCTTCCGCGTGATCCAGCTCCCACGATGCCAGCACATGGAGGCCGTCATCGCCTACAACCGGCGGGGCGAGACGAAGGAGGAGGCAAAGGAGCGGCTCGAGGGCGTCGCCGTCTCCACGGGCGCCTTCCACCACTCGCGCTCCATGGCGCTGGCAGACTTCTACCAGGTGGATGGGTGCATCCTGTCGAGCGCCACCACGGGGCGCTGGTTCTTCGCCATCATGGCAGACGGCAGCGTCGATCTCTCCGGAGATTACGGCCGGCTGAAGCATGCACCCGGGGTGAACGCGCTGGCACTCGGACAGAGGCTGGCTCCGGTCCTTCAGCGCGATGGCTTCTCCACCGCCTTCATGAACAGGGCCACCGACCGCATGGCCCTTGGCATGAGCCACGACTACATCTTCATCGTGCAGGGGAGGTCAGACATCTGGCGGCTGGCCGACTTCATGCAGAAGACACTGCCCGTCCACGTTGCCCTCAACTGCGACGGCGGCCACGTCGTGCGCGGCAAGGCGCCGGTGCACATCGTCTTCCGGTGGCGCGATTCCTCGCCAGAGGCGCAGCCGGAACGAGCCACGGTGCCGCCGCAACGGGATCCCCTGCGAGTCTCCTCCGCACCGACCAAGGCGGAGGGCTAGGCCGTCAGGACTCGCCGGATTCCGAAACGCCGGCCTCTCGCCTCGAGGCCTTGTCGGGCTGCCGGGGGCAAGCTCCCGGGAGATCAGAACGACGAGCGCCCTACGTAGGCTCCTCGTACTGGCTCACCATCTCCTGGAACTTCTCGTACTCCCCCTCGAGCATGTGGTAGCAGTGCTCATCGGTCGGGAACTTCCCCGCCCGTACGTCGGCCGCATATTCCTTCATTGCGTTCGTGACGGCCTCGGCGACGTTGCAGTACTTCCTCACGAATTTCGGCGTGAAGGCCTGGAACTGGCCGATGAGATCGCTCACGATGAGGAGCTGCCCGTCACAGTGCATGCCCGCGCCGATGGACAGCACTGGAATCGCCAGCTTCTCTGTGATGAACTGGCCGACCTCGGGCGGCACCGCCTCCAGCAGCAGCATCTGGATGCCGGCCCCCTCCAGTGCGAGCGCGTCGTCGATCAGGGAGCGCGCCGATTCCACGGTCCGGCCCTGGGCTCTGTGCCCCCCGAGCTGTCCGGAGCTCTGCGGCGTCAGCCCGATGTGGCCGACCACGACGACCCCGGCATCGAGGATCGCCCGCACCACGGGGAGGATGCGTCGGCCGCCCTCCAGCTTGATCGCGTCGACCGCCGCCTCCTTGAGGAAGCGCCCCGTGTTCTCCACTGCCTTCTCGACAGAGGACTGGTAGCTCATGAACGGCATGTCGCCGATGACGAACGTGTTGGGAGCGCCACGCCGCACCGCTTCGCAATGGACGATGCACTGGTCCATAGTGACCGGCAGTGTGTCCTTATAGCCGTAGACACACATGCCGAGCGAGTCGCCCACCAACAGCATGTCGATCCCCGCGGCCTCGGCGAACTGCGCGGTCGGGTAGTCATACGCGGTCAGCCAGGTTGTCTTCTCCCCCTCCCGCTTCATGCGGTGGAAATCGTGGATCATCTTCTTTGCCATCGTGGTCTCCTTCGCGGTGTGCTCGTGAAGTCAGGTGTGCCGTCGTCGACGCGCTGGGTCAAGGCACGGGTATCGGGTCCTCCGGAGAAGGCATGGGCGGGTAGTCCGGCTGGCCGATGTTCTGCACGAGATCGGCGATGCGGATCTGCTTCCCGCTTTCGATCGATCGATTCGCTGCCACGCCGGTGAGAATCGAATAGGCCCCCGAGCGCTGATCGGCTGCGCGCAGATATTTGTCCGGCTTCGGATTGGGGCTGAAGATGTCGTCCAACAGCAGCGGATCGCCGCCACCGTGGCCGCCCTCGCCCGTCCACTCCTCCAGCGAATAGGGTTGCTTGAAGTGGGGGTAGACCCGGATGTAGCTCTGGTCCTGCGCCACCTGATGCGGGGTCTTGCCGTCTCCGCTGACGTAGGTGCTGTGCACCTCCTTGCGCTCGAGGCGGCCCTTGGTACCATTGAAGCAGACCAGAAACCCCTCCCAGGGCGAGAAGGCATTGAGCGAGTAGGCCATCTTCGCGCCGGTGCTGTAGTTCACGACGACGTTCATCGAGTCCTCGATATCGATCACATCGCTGAACACACACCGGTCTCGGAAGTAGCCGTCGTACTCCTCGTTGTCGAGGTAGAGCTGCTGCATATGCTCGTGGGATCGCAGGTCCAGATAGAACGGACACTTGCCGGACTCGCTGCACTCGAGGCATCGCTCGGCCCGATTGCCCAGCCCATACCGCTCGGCAGTCTGCGGGGTGTAGAACTTCCGATGTCCGCTGGCGAACACCGACTCGGGCGCGGCCGACAGCCACCAGTTCACGAGGTCGAAGTGATGGGTGGCCTTGTGCACCATCAGCCCGCCGGAGTTCTCCTTGTTGCGGTGCCAGCGCCGGAAGTAGTCGGCCCCATGGCTGGTGTCGAGCAGCCAGTTGAACTCCACCGAGAGCACATCTCCGATCACGCCCGACATGAGCAGGTCTTTGACCTGGGTGGCCGGCGGCGCGTAGCGATAGTTGAAGGTGACGGTGCACTTCCTCCCGGTCTTTCGCTGCGTGTCGATGATGCGCTGGCACTTGTGCTCATCGGTGGTGAGAGGCTTCTCCGTGACGGTGTCGCAGCCGAGCTCCATCGCCTGGCAGATGTAGTGGTCGTGCCAGCAGTCCCGGGTGGTGACGATCACGGAGTCTGCCTTCTGCTCCTGGACCGCCTGCTCGAAGTCATCCGCCGCGTATATCGTTACCTTGGCGCCCCCCGCCTTTGCTCGCTCTGCAGCCATCCGCGCGCGGCCCTCATTGTTGTCGCAGAAGCCGACCATCTCGCTGCAGTGGCCATAGGTCTCCGACACTGCGCGCGTGTACATGTCGGCGCGGCTGCCGAGGCCCACTTGAAGGTATCGCTTCTTCGA
>JALGXV010000408.1 GCA_029821885.1 Candidatus Hebobacteria bacterium | reverse complement strand
TCTCTCCGGGATGAAGATCACCCCAAAGGTGTCCGGCGTCGGGATCAGGGACTGCTCGCTCTGAATCGAGTAGATGTACTCGGGGCTTTGCACCAGCCCCACCACCCGGAACCGGACCTCTTCCCCTCGCACCGTCGGCCAGATGAACTCGCCCGGCCGGTAATCGTGGGCCTTCGCGAAGCTCAGCTCCAGCAGGGCCTCCCGGCCTCCCTGCGGTGAGAAGTACTTGCCTTCGACCACTCGGACGCGGTTGATCTCCGGTTCCCGCGCTGAGGGGAGAGAGATGAGCCGCCCGAAGACTTGCTTCACCGGCCTGTCCCGCAGCGATACGCGCACCTCCTCTACGATCCGCCCAATCCCGCGCCGCACGCCCGGCACCTTTTCCAGGCGCTGCACCAGGCTGTCCGGAGCCGCGTCCATCCGGACCCACACATCCCCGAAGGCCAACAGCTTGTACGTGTGGTCGTAGGATCGCCCCAGGTTGCCGTATGAGATCAGTGATCCCTGAAAGGACGCTATCCCCAGCATCGCCGTCGCCGCGACAGCGACGAATTGCCACCGGGATTGCCGGAGCTCCCGCCATAGCTTCGTGTTCAGGCGCGCCATCGGCTCACCACGACAGCGACTCCGGCTCGGCCGGTGACGCGTTCTCACGCACCTCGGTGATCTCGCCGCTCCGCAGCCGGATCACTCGGTCGGCCATTTCGCCGATCACCTGGTTATGGGTGACCAGCATCACCGACTGCTTCTCTGCGCGGGTCACATCCCGCAGGCTCCGCAGCACCCGGAGAGCGGTCTCGTAGTCGAGGCTGCCCGTCGGCTCGTCCGCCAACATCACGAGGGGGTCCTTCACGAGCGCCCGCGCAATCGCCACCCGCTGCTGTTCGCCGCCGCTCAGCTCTGCGGGGAAGTGGTCGGCGCGGTCGGCCAGCTCGACCTGCTCTAGAGCCCGTTCGGCGCGGTCGGCGTCCCCGACGAGTTCGGCCGCGAGCTCGACATTCTCCCGGGCCGTCAGCGTGGGGATCAGGTTGAAGAACTGGAAGATGAAGCCGACTGAGGAGCGGCGATACTCGGTCAACTCCTGGTCGTCCATGCCGCCGATGTCAGTGCCTGCGACGACCACACTGCCTCTGGTCGGCCTGTCCAGTCCGCCCACGATGTTGAGCAGCGTCGTCTTTCCTGACCCGCTGGGGCCGAGCACGACGACGAACTCACCTGGGGGAAGCTCGAGGCTTATGCCGGCAAGCGCCCTCACCTCGACCTCTCCCATGGCGTAGGTCTTCCAGACGTCGCTGAGAGCTACTATCGAGGAGTTCTGACCGGACATGAGTCTAGTCGGAGTTGGCCCGGACGCGCTGGCCGTCGCGAAGATCGCCCGTGCCTGACACGACGACTGTCTCCCCCTCTGATAGTCCGGAGGTCACCTCGACCTCTCTGTAGGTGCGGCGCCCAATCGTGATCTCCTGACGCGCGACAGCCCCGCCACGCACTACGAAGACAGACTGCCCCTCACTCGATTCAACGATTGTCTCGAGGGGAACTACCAGCGTCTCTTGCACGAGAGTCCTGCTGCCGTAGACGTCGACCTCCATCCCGGGCCGGAGCAACTCGTTCTCTCCGTCGAGGCGAATCCTGCAGCGGACTATCTTCGCTCGCACTTGCTGTAGGCCGCGGGCAAAGGCGGCCGGGCCAACTTGCACGACGGTGCCAGCCACGGGCCCGGCGAGTGACTCGGCCGTGACCTCCACCCGCTGTCCTTCGTAGACGAGCGCGAGGTCCTCTTCATCGACCTCGGCGGTGACCCACACCTTCCCGGTGCCTGTAATGAGGAAGGCCGGAGACTGCGGGCCCGCCAGGTCGCCAGCATCCACGTAGCGACGGGCCACCCGGCCCGAGATGGGAGCTTGGAGTCCGGCCTCCGCGGCGACGCTTGCGGCGGCCGCGACGGCTGCTTCCGCCTGGAGGACCGCGGCCCGCGCGGCCGCAAGGCTGCGCTCCAAGACCTCCACCTGACCGGCGGCCGCCTTCGCTGCGGCAAGCTCGGCGGCGGCCGCCGCGACTCCTGACTCGGCGACCGCGATCTGCTCAGTGCGGGCGCCCTCCTCGAGCAAGCTCAACTGCTGCCGCGCCTCGCCTAGAGCGCTCCTTGCCCGGGTAGACTGAGTTCTCGCCCGGTCCGCTTCCGCGCGGGAGATGGCTCCCTGCTCGTGCAGTTCACGTATTCGCTCATAGTCGGCGGCCGCGAGAGCGGCCTCCGCCTC
>JALGXV010000407.1 GCA_029821885.1 Candidatus Hebobacteria bacterium | reverse complement strand
CACAAGAAGGTCACCCACTCACGCTGCATGTTGTACGATGAAGAATCCCTTCCTTGCGAGGTGCGCCGCCGTTTGTCAGGCAAACGCAACATCGGTTCTGCGCCAAGCTGGCTGGTGAGCAACCCGCGCTCTGCAATGCGCGCGGTCGCGTTCGGTAAAGCCCGGGGACGATGCCCTCGATGGCCGTGGGGCACGGCATGGAAGCCGCCCGGGGGATTGGTCGGGGCGCCGGGCAGCGTCGCTGCCAATGGGGTCAGGCTACTTGCTGATCCTCACCCGCCGCGTGGGCTCAATGCCGACGCTCTGTGAGCTGAGCTGCGAATGGTTGGCAACCTGATGCTGGAGGCGCCTCAGGTAGGCCGATTGGGGCGTGAGTTCCACCGGCTCTGAGGTCTGGAGGACATGCTGGATGGCGGTCTGCGCCTCCCGCAAGGCGTGGTCCTCGGCCGATGTGCGGCTCAGGGTGGCAACCTCTCGCAGAGCACCCAGGACTTGGTGGTACGTGTTCGACCGGAGGACGTGGACCGGTATCCCAGCCGCGACGGCGTCCTGGAACTTGCCCGGGTCGCGGCGATAATGAGCCTTCAGCGTCAATATGACATCGGCCTGATCGGCATGCTTGACGATCTGGGCGCGTAGGTCCAGGTCATGCAGGGCGCGCTCCAGCTTGTTGCGGCCGATGCCGTAGGGGAAGATGTGCAGCTCACGCCCGTAAGGAACGCTCACCTCACGCCGTCCCTCCGCCAGGAGATGAGCGCGTGCGGCCGCCGCGAAGGACTCCCGGGCGGCGACGACTTCGACTTCACCGTCCGGCGTCAACTGGCGGATCTCCGGGGAGGCCACCAGCCCTCGCAGATAGGCATCGACCACCTCTGCAACCTCGTGGTGTATGGCGAGCCGGTTGATCTCGAGGATCTCGATCACGACGTCGAAGCTGGGCGGCGCCTTGCGCTCGAGGACCGTCTTCTGGGTGCCGCGGCGCCTCGCTTCCTCGTCGCTCAGAGTGACCGCGTGGATCCCCCCTATGAGATCGGCGAGAGTCGGATTGACAATGAGATTGTCGAGGGTGTTGCCGTGCGCAGTTCCGATGAGCTGCACGCCGCGCTCGGCGATCGTGCGGGCGGCCATCGCTTCCGCCTGGGTGCCGATCTCGTCAATGACGATCACCTCAGGCATGTGGTTCTCGACGGCCTCGATCATCACGTCGTGCTGCAGGTGAGGCCTCTGCACTTGATGTGGGATGTCGCCGTCTCCGGCGATCTCGTTGCTGGTGTCGACGATAACGACGCGCTTGTTCAGCTCGTCAGCGAGGATGCGCGCGACCTCACGCAGCTTCGTCGTCTTGCCTATGCCCGGCCGGCCCAATAGCAGGAGGCTCTTGCCCGTGTCCACGACATCGCGGATGATATCGACCGTTCCATAGACGCAACGGCCGATGCGACAGGTAAGGCCGACGACGCGGCCTTGGCGGTTTCGGATCGCCGATATCCGGTGAAGCGTGCGCTCTATCCCAGCCCGATTGTCATCGGTGAAGTCACCGACGCGAGCGACGATGTAGTCGATGTCCTCCCGTCCCACGGGGTCCTCCGACAGGCGCACGGCCTCCCCAGGGAACCTCGCCTCGGGCTCGCGCCCGAGATCGAGCACCACCTCCAGCAGGTCCTCACGGCGGTCGATATCGCGCAGGCTGGATACGACGCGGGGCGGCAGCGCCGTGAAGAGAAGGTCGAGATCGTCAGTGATCTTGAGCTCACGCATTGGCCGCTGTCAAGGAGCCACGACGGAGTGGCACACTCCCATTATTCCCAATCGATGGCCGCGAGTCCTATCGGGCGCGGCGACAGACACGTCTGCTCGCCGCGGCTGCGCACCCCGATTCTCACCCATCCCGAAGAGACTGCACGAGCCCGGCGATGACCTCCAGCGCCCGTTCGGCCTGATCAGCGCTGACATCGCGATGGGTCACGAGCCGAATGCGGCGCGCCCCGGTGGCATGGCACAGCACCCCCTGGTCCGCCAGCGCCGTCGCGAACTCCGCGCCTGACAGCCCGATGGGACCGGTCTCCACAATCACGATATTGGTCTGAACCAAGTCCAGATCGACCAGCTCCGGGCTCACCTGATGAATGCCCTCCGCCAGGCGACGTGCGTTGGCGTGATCCTCCGCCAGTCGCTCTACCATGGCCTCCAGCGCGACGAGACCGGCGGCGGCCATATGGCCGATCTGTCGCACACCTCCGCCAACGCGCTGCCGCATACCCCGAGCGCGACCGATGAAATCGGCACTCCCACACAGGAGAGACCCGTAGGGCGCGCACAATCCCTTGCTCATATCCACCATCACGGACTGGCACCCGCTCGTGAGTGAACTGACTGGAACGCCGAGCGCAACTGCCGCGTTCCACACGCGCGCGCCATCCAGGTGGACTGCGATGCCGTGCGAGCGCGCAATCTCCCACAGCTGCCGCATGTAGCCTGGGTCCAGACACGTTCCACCGGCCATGTTATGCGTGTTCTCGGCCACGATCAGAGTCGTCCGCGGCTTGTGGCTCGTCCCGGCCTCCGCTTCCGCCGCGACCCGGCCGAGCTCCATCCGTCCTGCGACACCTGCAATCGTGCGCGGAATCCCCCCCGCGATGGCCGCGACGCCTCCGGACTCATAGCGGAGGAAGTGTGAATCGCGTTCGGCGATGACCTCCTCGCCGGGGCGCAAATGGCACATGAACGCCAGGAGATTCCCCATGGTGCCTGAGGAGCAGAACACCGCGGCCTCCTGGCCGGTGATCTCGGCCGCTGTGGCTTCCAGGCGCTGCGCCGTGGGATCGCCCTCGCGGATGTCATCCCCGACCTCGGCCTCGGCCATTGCGTGGCGCATCTCCGGGGTCGCCTTGGTCACCGTATCGCTTCTGAGATCAGCGACTATCGTCGTCGGCACAGAGCACCTCCAGAGACCGTCTGGGTCCGCGGCCGCGATCAAGCCCTCCGAGCGTCACGGGCGGCCAGCCGCCACAACAACGTCAGACCGGGGCGCGAGCCGGCGCGCCAGGCCGGCGGGGCCCGCGGGCTGGCGCCCCGTCCACAGATTTGCGGTCGAGCCACCCATGACCTTCACCGCCGCCTCCCGGAAGGCGAGTTTCGGGCTTGGGCGTGGTATAATTGCCGCGGTCGCAGTAGTCGCATAAGGAGCGAGGCGTGAACATCATCCAGAAGGGCTACGGAGAGGTCAAGCTGCCGGATGGCGAGACGCTGCAAGGGGAAGTCACCCTCTACGCGGAGGGATGGCTGGCCGTGGCGCCGGTCCCACCCGATGAGCAGGATGGCGCACGCTGGTTTCCACGGGAGAATATTTCCGAACTCGCTTGGCGCAAGAGCATCGCGGTAAGGCGGCCGGAGTAGGCATCAGGCGACCGACCATCACTAACCTGGGAGTCGACACATGCTACGCGTGAGGGTCCTGCCGTGTGCCAAACTCGCCCGGAACTCGAAGATCGGGCGCGAGGG
>JALGXV010000406.1 GCA_029821885.1 Candidatus Hebobacteria bacterium | reverse complement strand
TTACCAACCGGCCCTCGCCTCAGGGCGGCCTGTATCACGCTAGGCGTGTCAGACGACGATGGAGCCGGCCAACCAGGCTCTCCGCGGCCGTCCGCCCGCAGGCTGTTGACAGCACACTGCCGAAGCGATGCGACTCGCAGCGGCTGACCGGTGAGAGGGCGATGCTGAGCTTGCACGACGGATCCTCGATCCCTCTGTGATTGCCCCCACCAGAGACACGCCGACCTGCATATCATGGCCGAAACGGGCGTCGAGGCGGACTATCCACAGCAGTACATCTTCGACAGAAGCTCGCTACTCCTGCCAGGATGCGGATTTTTCCGCCGTGGGAGCGACCGAGTCGGCCGGAGCGTGACCCCTGGGCCTTCTGCCTCTCCACTGGGGCCACCTGAGGCCGTTTGGGCAGGAGGTGAGCAGGTCCGGCGGCGAAGACGCGCGGAGCTTACTGCTACAGGTGGCCACAGCTCATGCGTGGACGACGAATCCGGCGAGCGATTGGGGGCGCGGCGATAGCGGCGATTGCCATCCTGACAGGGGTGGGGATGTGGCAGACATCTCGCCCCGCGCCGTCCTCAGCTCACGTACTGTCCCGGCACCCTCGGGCAGTGATGGGAACGACGTGCCTCCTCGCGGCAGTGGCCGAAGACAGTGACATCGGTGAACGCGCGCTGCGGGAGGCCGAGGCGGCACTGCGACGGGTGGAAGCCCTGATGA
Source organism: Candidatus Hebobacteria bacterium (assembly GCA_029821885.1). GTDB lineage: Bacteria > Armatimonadota > Hebobacteria > Hebobacterales > Hebobacteraceae > Hebobacterum. Next base: position 1,557 of record JALGXV010000406.1, on the reverse strand, counting down.
GCAGTTGGCTGGACGATTCGGAGATTTCTCGTCTCAATCGCGCACCACTCGGGAAAGAGGTGAGCCTTTCCGACGAGACCCTGAAGGTGCTGCGCGCGGCGCGAGGAGTGGCCTCCGCGTCACAGGGCGCGTTCGACGTCACCTGTGGGCCGGTGATCGACCTCTGGCGAAGCGCCGGCGAGAGCGGCGTCTATCCGAGCGAAGCGGATTTGCGTGGGGCTCGTGCATTCTGCGGCTGGGATCACATCGAGCTGACGGAGTCGGGCGCAGTGAAGCGCACGGTCGAGGCGCGAGTGGATCTGGGGGGCGTCGCCAAGGGCTTCGGGATCGACGCAGCAGTCGAGGTCCTCGCGGAGGCAGGCATGTTGGGCGGCCTGGTCGACGTCGGAGGGGACCTCAGATGCTTTGGCACCGATCCGGACGGGGGCCGCTGGCGCGTGGAGATCAAGAATCCCTTCGGCGAGGGACCCCTGGCACATCTGCGCGTGGGCGATAGCGCTGTGTGCACGAGTGGCAACTACGCCCGATTCGTGGAGATCGAGGGACGGCGCTACAGTCACATCATCGACCCGCGTTCCGGTCGGCCGGCCGACGCGGTGCCTTCAGTCACAGTGATCTCCCGCAGCGCCATGACTGCGGACATGTGGGCGACGGCATTGAGCGTCCTTGGAGAAGAAGGCCTTGACTTGCTCCCGACGGGGCTCGAAGCCCTCCTGGTTCTCGGCTCCGCAGACGACTTCCGGATCCTGTGCACTCAGGGCGCTCAGTCGCTGATTGAGGCACCCCATCCCGTGAGGCTGGTGATCGCCGAGCGCGGCTTGCCGCAGACTCAGGGGAGCATGCCCGAGAGAGGGGAGTAGGCTAGCCGCGCCATTCCGTATCGTCGACGGTCGTCCTGAAGTCGGCCGTGACGGCCTCCGGGAGTTCGTCCTCGGCGACGGCGGCGAGATCCTCAGGAGTCGGTCTGCCCACGAAGAGGTATCGCTTCCTGGGGCACTTCTCCAGCACAGACTCCAGTGCCTCGGACTCCTCCGGGTTGTACAGGTCGTAGTTGATCGTTGGCAGCGCGCCCTCCATCGCGATGAGCTCGGGGGCGACTCTGGCGCATGCCTTGCAGCCAATACATCCGACCTCGCAGACGGCCCGGACGTCGGCCGCTGTGTCGCCGTTCGAGCAGGCCACGACCATCATGCGTTCCACCTTGAACGGGACCAGGGTGATGATGTTGCGTGGACACACGCGCGGGCACGCCCCACACCCGACGCACTTCTCATAGTCGATGGTCGAGAGCCCGCCGACGATCTCTATCGCGCCGTACTTGCAGGCCTGCGCGCAGTCGCCGAAGCCCAGACACCCGTACGTGCAGCCCTGCACCCCGGCGACGAGGTTCGCGGAGACACAGGTCTGTTCGCCTTCGTAGTCCGCTCGTTGGAGTCGTTGATCCCGGTGGGCCGAACAGTGCACCACTGCTCGGTAGGGACACGATTCGGCCGCCTCGACGCCGAGGATGTCCGCGAGCTTCTGGGCGCAGTCCCCGCCGCCCGGAGCGCACAGCCC
>JALGXV010000405.1 GCA_029821885.1 Candidatus Hebobacteria bacterium | reverse complement strand
CGGCTGAACCGACGCGCGTCGTCATGGGGTTTCCGCTGAAGGTGCCGATGATCAGGACCTTCTCCAGAAAGTCCTCGAGCGGATTCCCGGTGGTGACGAGCGGGTGCAGGGCATCGACGCTGCCGGCGATCGCACCGACGGGAAGGCCGCCCCCGAGGACCTTGCCGTAGGTGGCCATGTCCGGGGTCACGCCGAAGTGCGCCTGGGCACCGCCGTAGCTCAATCGGAAGCCGCTGATCACCTCGTCGAAGATGAGCAACACGTCGCATTCCCGGGTCACCTCGCGCAGCTCGCGGAGGAAATCTCCCATGTCCACCGGATACGAACTCGGCACGGGTTCGATGATCACCGCGGCGATCTCGCTCTTCATCCTGCGGATCTTCTCGAGGCTCGCCGGGCTGTCGTAGCTGAGCGTGACGATCTGCTCCACCGCCCCCTGCGGAATTCCACGCGTGTCCGGGACGCTGGTGGGGTCCTCGGGGGGACCGGTCGGTGTCGCGAGGATGCTGCTGACGAGAGCGCAGTCGTGCACGCCGTGGTAGCCGCCCTCGAACTTCGCGATCTTCTCCCGGCCTGTTCGCGCCCGCGCCACGCGCATCGCGTACATCGTCGCCTCGGTGCCGGTGTTCGCAAAGGCGACCCGTTCGGCGCACGGGATCGCGTCCACCATCAGCTCGGCCAGCCTGACTTCGTGCTCGTGCGCGATCGCGTACACGGTGCCGTTCCGGCAAGCTTCCTCTATCGCCTTGACTGCGACGGGGTGGCTGTGTCCCAGGATCAAGGGCCCGTAGGCCATGGTGACGTCCACGTACTCGTTTCCGTCGGCGTCGCGAATCCTCGAGCCTTGCGCCTCCTCCACGAAGGCCACGTTCTTCGGCGCGCGGAAGGGCCCCGTCGCGGTCGGTGAGAGGAGAACCCTCTTGGCTCGTTCGAGGATCTCCTCGGACTTCTTGAGCCTTGCCTCGTTCAGCTCATCGATGCGCGACGACATGTGGACACTTCCTCCTGCGCTATCCGGGCGCGTGCCGTGACTGACCCGGCCCAGCCATCATACCAGGATGACCATGGTAGTCCGGGCTGACCGATGACCTCTCGCGGGGGCCCGGCGGGTATTCGAATCCGCCCGGGAGAGGCGGCCGCACACCTTGCCACGGAGTACCCGTGCGTTCGGGCCGCCCAGAAGCTGAGTGGCTGAACGGCCAGCGCGAGTCAGAAGCCCAGGTCTGCCGGCGTGATCTGCGTCAGGGAATCCAGGAGCAGCTCGGCCTGCGCGAGGCGCTCGGGGTCCATTCCCGGATAGGGGACTGCGACGGCCTGCATGCCAGCTGCATGCGCCGCCTGGACGCCGGCCGGCGCATCCTCGACCACCAGGCAGCTCGCCGGGTCCGCGCCTAGCTCCCCGGCCGCCAACAGAAAGATGTCGGGCGCGGGCTTGCCCGCCCACAGCCGGGAATCGTCGCCGACCACGACTGCGTCGAAGCGGCGGAGCCAGTCGCGGTGCCGCTGGACCTTGAGCTCGAACATCCACCGCTCCGAGCTCGTCGCGATCGCCTGGCTGACCCCGGCATCGTGCAGGGCCCGGGTGATCTCCTCCGCGCCCGGCATCGGCTCCGCCAGCGGCATCAACTCCTTCAGGACCGTCTCCCGCTGTTTCAGGTACTGCTCCGGCGCGACGGGCAGGTCGAGGGCCTGCACCAGATAGCGCGCGGCCTCTATGGCGGGGCGACCCATCATGTTGCTCTTGATCGACCAGTCGAAGCGCTTGCCGAAGCGGCCGACGATCTGCTGCGTGGCCTCGGTGTAGTAGCGCTCGGTGTCGAGCAGAAGTCCGTCCAGGTCGAAGATCACGTGGGTCACGGGCCGCGGGAGCTTCATCTCGGCACGACCATAGACCGCGGGGCGCGGACGAGCGAGGAGTATCAATTCGATACGCGGTGCCCGCCCCTGGCCACTGCCAGTGGCTCCAGAGCGGCCCGCCGATCGTGTCCTCCCGTATAAGCTACTGATTTGTCAGCTCTTTCCCTGATTTCGAGGCCCGCGGCGCCGAAGCGCGCTGCGGGCCGCGCGGGCCGAGGCGCCCCTGGCAAGGGCGGATTTTTCGCCTCCAGCACCCCCTCTTCGGGTGTAGGCTGGCGCGCACGGGCCAGCGGTGGAAGCCGCGGACCGACGGAGCCGCTGGAGATGCGAGTTCGCTTCTGGGGAACCCGTGGGTCGCTCGCGAGACCCGGGCCCACGACGCTGCGCTACGGCGGTAACACCCCCTGCGTGGAGCTTCGA
>JALGXV010000114.1 GCA_029821885.1 Candidatus Hebobacteria bacterium | reverse complement strand
CTACACTATGGACCTGGTCACCGGCACGGCCGCCGACGGGACTTACGGCTACCAGACGACTGGCGCCGACCTCGGAATGGGCAGTCACAGTCACTACTTCCGCTTCACCGATGGCCGCGGGGGCACTGCCCGACTGCCTGACACGGGAGCGCGGTCCGGCCCGACTGTGCGTGTCGAGTTCGGGGATGTGGGCGCAGGCCATTGGGCCTATGATGAGATCATGGCCTGTGTCGATGCTGGCGTCGTCAGCGGGTACGAGGACGGCCTCTACCAGCCGGACTGGCCGGTCGCCCGCGATCAGATGGCCGCTTACATCTCCCGTGCTCTCTGCGATGGGGACGCCAACGTCCCTGACGGGCCAACCGGGGCCACCTTCAACGACGTGCCCACCGACCATTGGGCGTACAATTACGTCGAGTACTGCGTGAGTGAGCAGATCGTCGCAGGCTACGATCCCGTGACCTACGCGCCAACAATCACCGTCACCCGGGACCAGATGGCAGTCTACATCGCCCGCGCGCTTGCCGGCGGCGAAAGCGGAGTTCCCTACGGGCCTATCATCCCGCACTTCTACGATGTTACTGGCGGGCACTGGGCCTACAAGCACGTCGAGTACTGCTACGATCAAGGAGTGGTACAGGGATACGAGGACGGCCTCTACCACCCCGAGTACGCCGTTACCCGCGACCAAATGGCAGTCTACATCGCGCGCTGTCTCCCGCTGTTCCCATAGGAGAGGATAGCGGGCGTGGTGTCGGGGAGTTTCTGGCGGCTCACCGCCCTCGCGGTGAGCCGCCAGCGCGTGGGAACAACGTGTAGGGGCCTCCACACAAGCCCGAACGGCACGCTACGTTACGAGACAGCATCCTCTCGGATGCGGACCTCGTAGTCTCCGAGGTCGGTGATCTCGGTGCCCAGGTCGCGTGGCTCAGTCACATAGAAGGTTGCAGGGCGCCCATCGGCCTCCCCGACGGCCTCGCCGTGAGGGACGTCTGCCAGCATGGTGAAGAAGCTCGTTTCGGGGTCATTGTACTTGACCTGGAGACAGACGAAGTCGTCTGGTGATAGGGCCGCGCGCGCGACCTTGTCGGCGAGCTCCTCCTTGGGGCAGAGGGCGATCACAAGGTAGAGCGGCTTCATGCTGGTGTCCCCGATCAGCAGGAACTCCTCGTTGTCCACATGGGTGCCGAACTCGTCCAGCCTCGTCTTATTCACGCTGACCGTAATGAGCCTGTGCGGCCCCAGCTCCTCTGAAGAGTCGTAGATCGGCTCCCACAGGGTCTGGCCGGGCGCGGCCGGAAGTTCGTGGCGCCGCGGTGCGAGCCGGATGATGAGTCCGCGCCTCTCCAGATCCTGCATCACGCTTGACGTCATGTCGATTGGGGCAAGCTCGATCATTGTAGCCATGGCCACCTCCTCTGCCATCCGCGAGGGTGATAGACGGGCTGTGCAGCGCGCCAACGCGCGGTCGCGCTTCCCCGCTACCTGGCGGCCTCTGCGGCGACGGCCCGGGCGATGATCCCCCGCAGGTCACGCTCGCACTCCTCGCTCACGCCGGGCTCGGGCGGCGCGGCCGCCAGAATCGATCGGATGCGATCCTTCGCCCTCTCACGCTCGCCGACGGCGCCGGCAGCTCGCCAGTCTTGAAGCGATTGCCGGTCCCAGACATGAGGCTCCCAGAACTCCCGGCGAAAGCGTTTCGCGGTCATGTCCGACCCCACGAAGTTGCCCCCGGGCCCAACTGATCTGATGTCATCGAGCGCACAGGCCTCCGGGGTCACCTCGACGGGCCGCAGCATATGCTGGATAGCGCTGGCCAGCTCGACATCATAGACCATCTGCTCAGGAGAGCAGATCTCATCAAGAGACAGAAGCCCGACGTCCATGGCCGCGCTGCCACAGGAGCAGACGCCGGCCATCGAGATCATCGCTTTCTGCGCGCCGGCCTGCACGGAGGGCGTCTTGGCATCAGTGAGCCCGCCGGCTGCGCCTGATCTCACCCCGTAGAGCCGGGCGACCTGGCCGAGAACTGCGCCGATGGCGGCCCGCTCCGGGCGGCCGCCCATGCTGTGCGCGCTCCGCATGTCCAGTATGACCCCGAAGCCACCGATCCCAAGGGAGCGTCCCCCCCGGAGCATCCGGTGAAGGATCGCGAGGAAGAGCGACTCGGCCAGGCTGATTACAGCCGCTCCTGCCACCGTGGCCGGCGCGGAGGCACCCATCGACAGCATGTGCCCGATGTGCATGCGCAGGCCGCGCGAACGGAAGTAAAGCAGCTGCTCGCACTCCCCCCGTGCGAGCCGGAGCGGGCTAACTAAGTAGCCGACAGCGTTGAAGACATGCTCCAATGGCTGGCCGGTTTCCTCCGCTCTCCGTGCGTACATCTCCTCGAGATAGGGACAGAGTCCGGCGAACTGCACCGTCCCAGATGGAGAAGCGCCGTGCTTCCACGCGTAGAGCTTCTCGGCCAGTGGCATGTACTCCGGAGGCATGCCCTCTGGAGTGAAGGGCATCCCTAGCAGATCGACAGACCTGATTTCGGGGAGAGCATTGCCGAGCCGAATGTAGTCGGCCAGGGTCTGTTCAGTGAACGGCTCGCACTCGTCGCTCTCGGGGTCGAGGTAGAGGCATGCATAGATGCCCGCGAAGCAGCTGAAGCTCGGCCGGTGGCTGTCCCAGTGGTACGTGTCGGAGTCGGCGATGAACTGCTCCACCCAGGCGGGCGAGAACCGCGCCGCCTGGGCCTCGAACTCGACGTCGGCCCCGTACTCGGCCAGGAGCGAGAGCAGCTCCCGCGACTCGACCTTCACCCCCACTTCGGCGAGGACCCGCAGTGCCGATCTATGGATCTCCTCCACCTCGGCGCGGCTGAGTATCCCGTAGAGACTCACTGGCACGGTCGTCGGCTCGGCTCGCGGCCTCGAGGCTCCCGCATCACTGCTTCACTCGCCTGCGAACTGCGGCAGGTAGTCAGCGTGAGCCGCCAGCAACTCGTCGGCGAGCTGGGCCGCCATATCGACGCCCTTCACCCATCCGTCGAGTACGAGAGCCTGGATGAACCTCTGCCGGCTTCCCGCCAGCGCCGCCTCCACGACCGTCTCCACCCACTGCAGGCGCGTGGCGAGTGTGCCCGTGACGCCCGGTGGCAGCGGCCGCTGCGCGATGGGCTTCATGCCCCCCGCGGTCGCCATGGTTGGAGCCTCCAACACGGCCTCCGGCGGCAGGTTCGGCGCTTGTCCCGAGTTGGGCAGGTTCGCCGAGAACACCTCGCCCTTGTCCAGTCGGATGCTCTCGATGATGTCGATGCACTGCTCGTGTTCGCCTTCACCACCGGCGTGTTCGAAGTAGTTCTCCTCTAGGGGCTCTTTGGAGAACGCCCGCTCGCGCATCTGCTCGTAGATCCGGTCGCCGCCTGCGATGATGTTCTCGAACGGGTGCCACTCCACACCGATCTTCTTGCCGCCGTACTCGCCGTTGGGGAATAGGCCTGGGAAGAACTCCAGCACGTGCCCATCGCCGACCGCGGGATAGGCCCCGAACGTCTCGAGCAATTGCCAGCATAGGCCGCCGGGAAGATCATAGGCCTCCAGCTCGGAGGCCCTCTTCGACAGTTCCTCCCGTGCCAGCTCGTGCAGACGGGGCATCATGTCCTCGCCCCTGGAGCGGACCTCGGTGAACCAGGTCAGGTGGTTGAGCCCAACTGCCGTGTACTGGAACTCCGCGGCGGCCACGCCAAGGTGCTCGGCAAGGTTGAGGCCAATGGAGTGGACTCCGCTGCACAGCCCAACTATCCCGGCTCCCGTGGCCTTCTTCACTGCCCGACAGATCGCCGTCATCGGGTTCGCGTAGTTGAAGAAAAGCGCCTCCGGCGCGAGGTCGAGAACGTCCTCGGCGATCTGGACCATGGGCGGGATGATCCGCAGACAGCGGGAAGTGCCCCCGGGCATGACTGAGTCTCCCACGGGCTGATAGATGCCGTACTTGCGCGGGATCTTGACGTCCTGCTCCCACGCCCGCCGGCCTCCGACGGCGATTGTTGTGATGACGGCCGTCGCGCCCGGCAGCACGTCCCGGCGATCCGTCGAGGCACTGACTGTCACCGGCGCGTCTCTCGTCGCAATGACCTTCTTGGAGAGGCCCTCCGCAACCGCGAGCGCATCCGGGTCGGTGTCCACCAGAGCCAGGGCACATTCCCAGCCGCGCCTCACGATGTCCGTCAGAAGTGCCCCCGTGAACATGGCGCTGCCTGCGCCGACCAGCACGAACTTCTCCTGCATGGGTGATCCCTTTCACATTGAGTCTGGCGCGCCAGAGGGCATGCCCCTTGCGGCCCCGACACGAGTGGCTCGCGCCGCCGGTCCCCACTCACTGGGGATGTCGACGGAGGTCATGTTTCGCAACACCCGAGGGGGTGTCCTGCGTGTCGACGCCCATTTCTCCCTGTGGTATCTGTCTGCACCCGCCCGGTCCTCACCGCCTTCACCCTACCTGGCGTCTTCCTCTCCGACCTGACGATGGAGCCGCCGCTTGTATCCCTGTCAAGTCGCGAGACCCATGCCGAACAAGGCGCGCGACAGGTGGCCGCGCAGTTGCGTGGAACTGGAGGCGGAGACTGGCAGCAAGCCAGTGCCCGAGGAGGGACGCGCGATATCCGATAAGACCTTCACACCTGCGAACAGCCTGCTGTTGTCTCCCCTGCACGTTGGGAAGACGCATCTGCGAAACCGAATCGTCCTGCCCCCGATGAAGACGAACATGGACCTCGCCGGCCCGCAGGCGCTCGCGTACTATCGCGTGCGGGCGGAAGGTGGGGCCGGGCTGGTCATCGTGGAGGCGACGCCGCTGGATCAGTTCGAAGACGGCAGTCTGGACGCTGGCCTTCCTGGACTGGCGAGCGCGATTCACGAGGCCGGCGCGTCGGCGGTCGTGCAGCTCTTTCACCCCGACAGGATCGGTGGGAAGAGGGTCGCTCCTTCCACCATTGACGATACGCGAGCTGCTACAACGGAGGAAGTCGCGGCCATCCCGGGCCGATTCGCGAGCGCGGCTCTTGCCTGCCGGCAGGCCGGCTTCGACGGAGCGGAGGTGCACGGCGCGCACGACTACTTCCTGAATCGCTTCTTTTCTCCGGCGCACAATCAGCGCCGGGACGAGTACGGGGGCAGCCTGGAGAAGCGAATGCGCCTGGGTCTGGAGTGCGCCCGAGCTGTCCGCCGCGCCTGCGGAGCGGACTTCCTGGTCCTTTACCGGCACACCGCGGTGGCCGATTATCCTTTGGATGACAGCCTGGTTTTCGCAGAGGAACTCGGGCGCGCGGGCGTCGACATCATCGACATATCGCCGAGTACAAGCCAGGAGGGCTCCAAGCATGCGGACCTCGCGGCCGCAGTCAAGTCGAGCGTCTCCTGTCCCGTCATCGCCGTGGGCGAGATGGAGGACCCCGAGGCGGCCGAAGCCGTGCTCGCCGAAGGCAAGGCAGACCTCATCGCAATCGGGCGCGCGCTGATCGCTGACCCCGACCTGCCGCGCAAGATAATGGACAGCCGCCGGGAGGAGATCATCGAATGTATCAAGTGCGATGAGAAGTGCGTCGGCGCCCTCGAGACCGGGGTGCCCATCGGGTGTTCGCAGAATCCGAGAGTCGGCGAAGAGCACAAGTCCAACTAGACGCGGAGCGTGGCGAGGAGAAGCTATGTCTGAGAACCAACCGAGAAGGACTCTCTTACTCGACGGGCCGTGGGCCTACAAGCAGGACCCGCCTGGGGTGGGGGAGGAGGAGCAGCTATACGATCCCTCAACGCCCAGAGATGATTGGGGAAGTATCGATGTGCCTTCGAACTGGTACAAGACCGAGATCGGCGACTACCACGGGGTCATCTGGTTCGCCCGCGAATTCGACCTCCCGGCGGAGATGAGCGGAAAGCACCTGCGCCTGCGCTTCAACGCCGTGGACTACAAGGCCGACGTTTGGCTGAACGGGGTCTACTTGGGCCACCACGAGGGCTTCTTCGCGCCCTTCGAGTTCGGCGTCACGGACCACGTTCGCCAGAAGGGCAACACGCTCGTCGTCAAGGTAGACTCGCCGAAGGACCCGACGGAGTATCGGCTTGTCCCCGACTCGCCAGGGTGGGAGAAGCCCCTCTCCGATCCCTTCAAGACACGCAAGCCGGTCGCGCTCACCACTATCAAGGGGTCGCTCATAGACTTCTGGCATCGTCCCGGCTGGGAGACCCAGTTCGGCCAGGATGGCAACACGGGCGGCATCTGGCAAGGCGTGGAGCTCGTCGCCACCGGCTCCCTGGCCGTGCAAGGAGTGATGATCACGCCAACGCTGGTCAGGAGAGACGGCGCTCTGGATGGAACGGCCCTTGTCTCCGTTGACCTCGACGTGTTCAACGCAACAGGCGACACCGTTCGAGTGCGGATCGACCTCGAGGCGCGAGGTAAGAACTTCGAGAGCGCCGAGGCCGTGACGAAACACAAGGAGTTCACGATCACTCCCGGCCGCAACCAAGTGAAGCTCGTGCAGACCTTCGAGGAACCGGTGCTCTGGTGGTGCTGGGACCACGGCCAGCCGAACCTCTATGAGATGCGGGTCACCGCTTCGGCCAAGGGCGAAGCGCAGGACGAAGTCGTCGAGACCTTCGGCATAAGGGAGCTTGCCCTCGACGAGAGTGGACACTGGCATCTCAATGGCCGGCGGGTGTTCGCCCGCGGGATGCGCTACCATTCGAGCATCTGGCTGGGCGAGGGAGACCAGCGCCTGTTCGAAGAGGACCTCGGTCGGATGCGGGAGGTGAACATCAACGCCATCCGCATCGGCAGCCATGTCGAGCAGAAAGCCGTCTATGACCTCTGCGACGAGATGGGGTTTCTCGTGTGGCAAGTCTTCCCGCTCCACTGGGGCAACTACGCCGACACCGACGACGTCATCGAGCGCGCCGCCCCGATGATGAGCGACATGGTCGGCCTCCTCTACAACCATCCGAGCATCGTGATGTGGAGCGTGTTCAAGGAGCCGTATGTCTATCAGTTCGAGCCGCGGCCGAATCTCTATGGTCGCCTGTGCGAGGTCATGCGAGACGCCGCCCGGACGGTGGACCCGGTCCGATGGGTGCACAAAGGCGACTACGAGGAAGGCGTGCAGAACGTCATGACGGCGGGATGGGGAGGTGTCTACGACGACTTCCGCCAGATCCACGGCGACACGAGTCCGCAGAAGGTGGAGTTCGGCACTGTACACGTCGCGCCGCTGGCGACGGCGAAGCAGATACTCAAGCCTGAGGAGCAATGGCCACCGGATTGGGACCGGTGGTACTACCTGAACCTCGATCCAACGTGGCTCACCCGCCAGGGCGTCGATGTCGATTCACTCAGCGGGTTGGCGGAGCTCATCGAGAAATCGCAGACCTGGTCGGCGCGGCAGATCAAGGAATCAGCCGAGTACATAAGGCAGCGCAAGTACAAGCCGAACGCGTCGATGTTCCTCTACTTCTGGAGCGATCCCTGGCCATGCCTCGGCGGCAGCGGCCTGCTCGACTACTACCGGCGCAAGTACAAGGCCTACGACATCTACGGCATGGTGTATTCACCGGTCCTGGTGAGCATCGAGTGGGTCAAGGACAAGCACGTCGTCGGGCACGAGAAGCTGTACGCTCCCGGAGAGGATCTCGTTGCGAAGATCTGGGTTACGAATGATGTGCACGAGGAGTACGAGGGCGCTGGCCTCGCCTGGCGTATCCGCGACTCGAACGGAGATGTCGCCGAAGAGGGCGGCCTGACCTTGTCGATCCCAGACGATAGCTCCGAGGTGGTCGAGAACGTGCGCTGGGCGATCCCGAGTGACGCCGAGGGCGCGTACCGGATGGAGGCCGAGCTTACCGATATCGAGGGTCGGCAGCTGTCACACAACTACTTCGAGTTCCGCGTGACAGACTCGGGAGACGCCGGGCAGTAACTGCAGTCCCGTCGGTCACAGATTCGTCGAGGCCACATGGTACCGCATGGCGGTGGCGAGATCACACCCGAAGGCCCGAGCCGAGTCGGCGTTCACCTCCGCGCCCTGGGCGTTGGCGTACGGGATTTCCAGCGTTGCGCCGAACCAGACGCCGGGTAGTGTCGAGAACCAGTCGCTCGCGCTGCGTGGCTCAGCGCCGAGGGGGCCGTACTCGTCGGCCGTGTTCCAGTCGACCCCAAAGAGAAGGTTGTTCGTCTTTCGATAGGGCAGCGGACCGACCGCCGTCCTCTCCAGCACCTCGCAGAACTGCCCGATTCGAGCCCACAGGTCCTCCTGCGGCACGCCAACGAAGTGAATCAGCTCGTGCCACTCGCCGCGGTGCCCCGGGCAGTGCAGATCCAGCGCAATGCGCAGCTTGTCTTGCGACCAGTCAATCGCCATCTCCAGTATCGCGCCGACCTCGGGGTAGACGCAGGGAGCCGCGTAGTCCCGGTTGTGATCGTGCGGGCGACGAGACTTCCCCTGGTCGCCGTCCTCCACGCCGTCTGTGTCCATGAACGGAAGCGCGAGGAACTCGACGTTCTCGCGCAGCCAGCCGCCTGCTTCATCGTCGGCAAGGACGGCATCGATGATCCCCTCCAGCGCATAGCTCGCCATCATCTCGCAGGCGTGGTGGCGTGCGGTGAGAAGCACGCGATGCTCCGGCTCTCCCGCGAGCTTCCCAAACCGGAGGCACTCGACCGGGCGCTCCTTGCGGCTCTCGCAGAGGGTATCCGTTCGGAGACTTCTGTTGCCCGCATGCTTTGCGAGGAACGCGGCAAGATTCGCCTGCGTGTACGGCATGCCGAGCGAGAAGCGGGTCTCCTCGGCCTGCGCGGGGAATTCGTAGGTGAAGCTGCGCTCGTCAGCGGACTCGCTCCCCAGCCAACTCCAGCTCTCTCCGCCATCGAGGCTGACTCCCGGGCCCCTCACGCCGACGTCCTCGTCCTTGAACCGGAAAGCCAGCGTGCGGCCCTGAGCGCCGCGGACGCGGAAGTACCAGTAGAACCAGTGGCCCTCTGTGTCGCGAAGATCA
>JALGXV010000404.1 GCA_029821885.1 Candidatus Hebobacteria bacterium | reverse complement strand
CAGGGGCCCCACCTTGTGCCAGCCGATGACCTCGGTTGGGCCCAGGGAGATATGGGGGAGGGCCGGTACGCGATCGGAAAGGCTGCTGAACACGCTAAGGCAGAACGAGATCAGGAGCCCGATCCAGAAGGCGCGGGACAGAGTGAAGCGCGCAGCCGAGCCACGCTTCCCCCCGCCGGGCTCTTCGACCATCGTGAGTGGCACCTGGGCTATCGGGAACGTCAACCGCTCCGCGGTAATCCACGGGCGCTGGATCAGGGCAGCCAGGCATAGGCTCGCACCGAAGAGCGCCACCATGAAAGACGACCACGTCGCGAGTGGAGTCCACCACATCGCCCAGGGCACCCGAGACTGGCCCTCGAAGAAACCGGTCACGGCAGCAGGATCGCTGGGGGCGAACCAGGTGGGCACTTCCCTTAGGAAGAGGCCCGACCAGTACGGGTTCACCTGTACCATGTAGTAGTAGTGGACCGACTTGACCAGCACCCAGGCGAGCACTGCATAGGTGACAACCGGCGCTCCCACCAGCACGATCGCGTAGACCGCCAGAAGCTCCCGGCGGGTAAGGCCCTTTCGGCGCAGCCTTGGCAGCAACATGGCGGCCGTGAGCAGGAAGAGGAAGAAGACCGGGGTGATCGCCGGGCATCCGGACGACACCATCCACGTATCCCAGCCGCCCTTCCAGAGCATCTCCACGTAGAAGTTGAAGAACGCCACCACCACCAGAAGGATGAGGGCGATGATCACGGCCCGCCGTGTCACACCGCCTCGAGACCCATCGGCGCGAGTCAACCCGCTCCTCCTCTCGACGCGGAAGACGTGGTGCCACTACCGTTCACGCCGGGCGCAGCGCGCACCTGCCGCGCGGCCGGCGCACTCAGCGCGCTGCGATCCCCTCGGCACCGCCCGAACGATACTCGAACGCGCCGATGTCGACTGTTCCCTGGATGATGCGTTTGATTCTCGCGTCGGGGTCGCGGGACGGCTCGTACTTGGGGAGGATTTGCTCCAGGCCCTGCTCGGAGTTGAGGTAGTCGGGGAAGGGATGCCCCGCGTCGATGAGCGCCGACCCGCGGCGCGGCCGGAAGTCGTGCCCGGCCAGATCGACGAAACCGGGATCATCGCCGAAGATGCCGTTGGTCACACTCTCGGGGACGTTCATACCCTGCTGGAACCAGTTGTTGGTGCCGGTGATTCGGCCCTTGCCGTTGTGTTCGAGGAAGCGCGTCGACGGCCCGGCGAAGACGTTGCTGATGAGCACCACATCACAGGTCGAAGACTTCTCCGTGAACAGATAGAGGTCATTGGGCTGGGTGGAGATGATGGTGTTGTTGATCATCGTCAGCCGCCCTCTCGCCACTCCGGTGCCGTCGCCCACCCCGAGGATCCGCCGCTGCCGGCGGCCCTGCTCGGTGCGCTTGATGATGACATTGCCAATCCACAGCGTGTTGCCCTCATTGCCGCTGGCCACCTCGGTGCTGTAGCCCGCGTCCTCCTCGATCCAGTTGTAGGCGAGGATGGTGTGGTGCCCGCGGCTCTTGAAGTTCTGCGCCTCGGTCGAGTGGTGGATGTAGGAGTTGCGGACCACTTGTCTCTCCGCGCAGAAGTAGAAGTTGTGGGTCGGGTTGTGCCGGCCCTTGTACTGGGTGCCATTGTGGCCGATCTCGCAGTTCTCGATGAGAATGTTGTCGGCCGCGTGGATGGCGAACCATCCGTCTTCATTGTGGTGGGAGTGAACCCGCCGGGCCGTCAGGTTCTTGCCCTGGAAGTAGATCGCGCCCGCGTTAGTGCCATACCTCTCCCGATCGGGGAAGCGGGCGCCCCAGGCATTGCGCAGCTCCAGGTCCTCGAACACCACGTCGTGGGTGCTCTCCTCGGTGCGGAAGATGCCGCGCTTCACGTTCACCCGGCTGGCGTCGATCACCGGCCGCTTGCCATCCTCCACCCGGCCGCGGATGATGATCGGGTTGCCGGGCTCGCCGCTGCGGGTCACCGGTATGTGCGACCTGTCCAGGTAATACATCCCCGGCTGTATCTCGATCACATCCCCCGGCTCGGCCGTCTCCGAGCACAACTCTTGAAGTGCATCGAGATCGCTTACCTTATACACTCTCGCCGCCGCGCTCCCGCACAGCGCGAAGACGCTCACCGCGGCGACCGCCATCGTCGCGAAACTCAGGTTCATAGCTGACTCCGTTCCCGTTGCTTCGGTAGCTTGCTGCCGAAGCCCAGTTCGTAGGGCAGGAGCGCGCCTCCTGCCACTGCGCCAACGGCGGGGGGACGA
>JALGXV010000403.1 GCA_029821885.1 Candidatus Hebobacteria bacterium | reverse complement strand
GCTCCTCTCATCCCCCACCTGCGCCGGCCTCGGACCGGGCCCGGGCGAGCCTCCGCCTCTGGTCGATGGGGCGACCTGGCGGCGCGCCCAGGAGGTCCTCGCCGCCCGCGCTCGCCACGGCCGGGCGCGGGAGTCGCGGTATCTCCTCTCGGGGCTGCTGCGCTGCCGCAGGTGCGGCGCGGCCATGACCGGGCACCGCCACCGGCCGGCCGGGAAGAGCGGCCGCTGTGAGGTCGCCACCTATGAGTGCTCTCACAAGGGTCCGGAATCACCTCGCTGCCGCGGCTCTTACCTCAGCGCGGCCAAGGCCCACCGGCTGCTGAGCGAGAACCTGCGGGCCCTCTCGGAGAGCCAGAGGTCCGAGCCGGGCCGCGTCGAGTTCTCGCCGATGGCCGCCCCCGAGGGGCCATCGCCGGCCGAGATGCGCGGCCGGCTCGCGCACTACCCGCGGCAGCTCGATCGTCTGCTGCGGCGCTATCGCGAAGGGGCCATCTCAGCGGCCGGCTATGCGACGGCCCGCCGCAAGCTGGAGGCCGAGCGCAGCGCGGCCGCGCAGTCGCTGACTCCTGCCGCCTCCCGCCCGCCGCCGAGGCCGGCCAGCGACGACGAACCTGTGTGCTGCCTGGCCGATGTGCTGGAGTCAAACCGCTTCGGAGCCCAACTGAAGAAAGACCTCCTGTGGGAGGCCTTCCACCACATCACCATCGACCGGGATGGGACGGTGAAGCTGTGGGGGAGGGTGTGGGGGAGGGCAGGAGACAAGTCGCCTGAAGCGTTCAGGGCTTCTGCCCAACGAACACCACGCCGGCCTACTCAAGCAAGGCCACGAACTGGGCCACCGTCAGGCCGGCGTCCCTGACGAGTCCGCGCAGGGTCCCGCGGTCGAGTTCCTTGTGGTCGGGCACGCTCAGAGCGAAGTGCACGCCCGGCTTGGCGAGGATCATATGCGAGCCCCTGCGGCGGACCAGCCGCCAGCCTTCCCGCTGGAATGCCTTGGCCGCTTCTCGCCCGGAGACAACCGGCAGCTTGGTCACTGCCCGACTTCCCCCGCCTCCACAGCTTCCAGGTAGAGCGCGATCGCTTCCTGAAGGTTGGCCTGCGCCTCCTCCCGGGTCTTGCCCTGAGTCCAGCAGCCGCGGAGCGCGGGGCAATGGGCCACGAAGTAGCCGTCCTCCCCGAGCTCGATCTTCTGTGGGAGGTCGTACGCCACCGCTGAGCCCCCAGTGGGGACCGGCCAATCGGCCGCGACCTCGACCATGCCCGCCATGGGAATCGTCAGCACGGCCTGGCCCCCCGCCAACACGTTGACGAGCTTCCCCGGGTTGGGTGAGAGATAGAAGATCCGCCGGCCGTCAGTGGCGAACGAGAGTTCCGACAGGGGCGTCTTCACCTTCGGTAGATGCCGCCGCAGCCAGCCCACGGCGCGGCCGATGCGCTGCATCGACACCCCTGCCTTCCGCAGCCCCGCAATCACGCGAAGCTCCACTACCTGCCGGCCCGACCAGCGCCGCGCGGTGCCACTGCCGCTCGCCTCCTGCTCGGGCTTCACCACGCCCAGCCGCGTCCAGTGGTCCAGCTGTCGGTAGCTGATCCCTGCCAGCCTCGCCGCCTCCTTTGAGCTGTGCAGCCCTGTCACGGCCTCGCCTCCTGTGCGTCGCTCCTATAGTTCCACATCCGTACTTACACGAATGTACTTAGTATACCCGAAACGCCGGAACCTGTCAATGGTCGTTGGTGCGTTCCCATCGGCCTTCGCTCGGGATCACAGATTGGCGCACCCGTCGCTCTGGTCCCAGCGAAGGCCCCTCGCCCGCGGAGTGCTGAGCCGCCCCCTAGTGCACCGCCTCGTCGCCTTCTCGCTTGCCCTTGCGGCGGGCGAGGTCGCGGATGCGTTCGAGGGTCTGGACGTCCTCGCCCCAGTGCTCCCGCACCACCTCGGGCGGCACGCGGGCCAGCACGTAGCTCACGACGAAGCCGACCACGAGCACGTCGTCGAGGTAGCCCGCGGCCGGAATCCAGTCGGGGATGATGTCGATCGGTGAGGCGAGATAGGCGGCCAGGCCCACCAGCGCGCCCTTCACGCCCCACGGCACCCGAGGGTCGCGGGAGACGTGGTAGACGAACCGCGCCAGCCGCGGCACCAATGTGAGCAGAGACTCCCGCGGCCGCTTCTCCTTCGCCTCGTCGGCCTTGTCCTTCGCCTCCTCGGTCTTCTCCTCGCCATCGCCCATGGGCCCGCCCTCCCTCCCCCTCTGCCGACGCGGTTTCTGTGCGCGCCCGCCCCGAAC